>NZ_RZSA01000636.1:0-4003 GCF_003998075.1 Mesorhizobium sp. M2A.F.Ca.ET.037.01.1.1
ACGGCCGCGTCATCGAAGTGGTTGACCCATCGACCGAGGCTGTGATCGCCGCGATTCCGGACGCGACGCTCGCCGACGCCGCGGCAGCGGTCGAGGCGGCGGCACAGGCGGCGGCGGGCTGGCGCGAGACCCCGCCGCGCAAGCGGTCGGAGATCCTGAGGCGCTGCTTCGAGCTGATGACCGAACGTGCCGAGACTTTGGCCGCATTGATTTCGCTGGAGAACGGCAAGGCCCTGCGTGACGCGCGCGGCGAAGTCGCCTATGCGGCCGAGTTCTTCCGCTGGAACGCGGAGGAAGCGGTTCGCATCAGCGGCGAGTTCGGCCTTGCGCCGTCCGGCGCGAACCGGATCGTGGTCGACTTCCAGCCCATCGGCATTTGCGTTCTGATAACACCGTGGAACTTCCCGGCGATGGCCACGCGCAAGATCGCGCCGGCGCTTGCCGCCGGCTGCACCGTCATCCTGAAGCCGGCCAGCGAGACGCCGCTGACGGCCTACGCGCTTGCCGCCCTCTACGAGGAAGCCGGCGTGCCGCCGGGCGTCGTCAACGTCATCACCACTTCGAATCCAGGGCCGGTGACTGCGGCCATGCTGGCCGACGCGCGGGTGCGCAAGCTCTCCTTCACCGGCTCGACCGGCATCGGCCGCTTGCTCCTTGCCGAGGCGGCGAAGCACGTCATTTCCTGCTCGATGGAGCTTGGCGGCAATGCGCCGTTCATCGTGCTCGACGACGCCGATCTCGAGGCGGCGCTCGACGGCGCGATGATCGCCAAGATGCGCAACGCCGGAGAGGCCTGCACGGCGGCCAACAGGCTCTACGTCCAGGCGGGCATCCATGACGCATTCGCCGAAGGCCTGCGCAAACGCATGGCGGCGCTCGCCATCGGCCCGGGCACGGATTCGGAAACCGAATGCGGACCGATGATCACCAGGAAAGCCGTGGACAAGATCGATCGGCTCGTCCAGGACGCGGTCGCGCGTGGCGCCAAGGTTCTGTGCGGCGGCGCGGTCGCCGAGGGCCGAGGATTTTTCTATCCGCCCACGGTGCTGAGCGACGTGCCGGCCGACGCCGCCATGGCTCATGAGGAGATATTCGGTCCCGTGGCGCCAATCAGCCGCTTCGAGGACGAGGCGGAGGTCATCGCAAGGGCGAACGATACCGAATACGGCCTTGCCGCCTATATCTACACGCGCGATCTTGCGAAAGGCATGCGCATGGCGTCGAAGATCGAGTCCGGCATGATCGCGCTCAATCGTGGCCTGATGTCGGACCCTGCCGCGCCCTTCGGCGGCGTCAAGCAGAGCGGGCTTGGGCGCGAGGGCGGCCAGAAGCACGGCATTGCCGAGTTCATGGAGGCGAAATACATCGCCGTGACGATCTGATGAGACAGATGGCGAAAGATCCATTCCGTATTCGCGACCATGTCCCCGAGTTCGACGACATCGTCGCCGAGATCGTCCGGCGCAGCGCCGAGACCAGGGCCAAGGTACCGATGGCCGCCGACGTGCCTTACGGACCGGACGGCACGGAGACCGTCGACCTGTTCTTCCCGCAGGGCAAACGCGATCACCTGCCGGTGCACATGTTCATTCACGGCGGCTACTGGCGCATGTTCTCCAAGCGCGACTATTCCTACGTAGCGGACACCGTCGCCAACGCCGGAGCGATTGCCGTCGTCGTGGATTACGCACTGATGCCGAGCGTGAGAATGGCGACGATCGTCGATCAAATACGCCGCGCGAGGCAATGGATAGACGACCATATCGCGAGCTATGGCGGCGATCCCGACCACCTGACGGTAAGCGGCCATTCCGCGGGGGCGCATCTCGCGACAATGCTCTTTGACGACAACACCCGGCCTTCAGGCATCAAAGGCGCGCTCCTGCTCGGCGGTGTCTACGATCTAAGACCGTTGCAGGAGTCGTTTCTCGCGGCCGAAATCGCGATCACCGACGACGAGGTTGAGCGGTTCTCGCCGATAAATCATCGCTTCGATCCGGACGTGGCGGTTGAGATATCCGTCGGCGCCGAGGAAACGCCGCCCTTCCACAGCCAGGCCGCCACGCTTGCGGAGCGTTTCGAAGGGCAAGGGCTTGCCGTCTCGCGCACAAGCCTTGCAGGGGCCAACCACATGAGCAGCGTCCGCGACCTTGGCTTGGCCGGAACCGGGGCCGCATCATCCCTGGCTCGCCTGCTGGGCGCATGAAGGCCATATCGCCGCCAGCGGTAAGAGAGCTTCACGAACGTGATCCGTCCACGTTATGACGCGTCCTGTTCGAGAACTTCCATGGGCGGCGACGTGTAAATCCGGATCGAAAGGTGCGCGATCGCAGTAGACCACTATGATGGAGGAGGATGCAGCGACCAAAGCGCGCTCTTCGCGCGTTCGTCCCTACCATCCGTTTGCACCAAAATGGGGAGCACAATTTGTGGGGAAAATCGCAAGCAGATGCGAGCTTACGATCGAACTTTCCAATTTAAATCGAAAAATCAGTTACTTACGCTAGAAGGCGATGGTACCGTTGGCTGGGCTCGAACCAGCGACCCCCAGATCCACAATCTGGTGCTCTAACCAACTGAGCTACAACGGCACATTCCAGGCGAGCGCTATCCAGGAATCCTGAGGATGCGCTCCATCGTTGGCGATGCGTCCAATACGGGCTATCGGATTCTAATTCAAGGCCCTTAATAAGGCAAAGGACGGGTTGTCCTCGTCGCACCTTTCATAAGGCAAAAGAAAAGGCCGGCGGGAGGAGGTGCCGGCCTTTTCCTGTTACGAGCCAGCGGGAGGAGGTGCTGGCTGGTCACCCCGGAAACAGAGGGAGGAGGTTCCGCTTCCGGGTATCTGGTTATTCAACTCTATCGCATAACTATTTGTCTGACGAAATGCGACGTTTTGATGCAGCGCACAGTTGTGCGCGAAAATTAGGCAGCCTTGACGTCCTTGATCGCCTTCTCGAAGGCGCTCTTGACCGGCTTGGAGACATCCTCGACCGCCTTGGTGGCGACGGCCTGGAACTCCTTGGCCTGCTCCACGGCCAATTCGGCGCGCTTGCGCAGGAAAGCGGTCTGCAGCTCGACGACTTCCGAAAGGGTCTTGGCGCCGACCAGGGCTTCAAGGTGCGAGAAGCCGGCTTCGGCATTGGCGCGCAGCGCGGCGATGGCCTTGAGCGAAACGTCACTGGAGACGGCCTTGGCGGTCTCGTAGGTCGACTCCAGAACCTTCTGGGTCTCCTCGGCACCGGTCTTCAGCTTGGCATAGGCCTCTTTCGACTGCTCGACGCCCTTCTCGGCGAAGGCGCGGATCTGGTCGGTGGCCTTGGAAGCGTCGAAGCTCGGGAATTCAACGTTTTCGATGGTCTCGGCAGCGGTCTTAGCGGTGGTCTTGGACATTTTCCAACCTTTTCGGGTAGCGGCTTTGACAGAAAGCCGTCTCGTTCATGTATGGTGGCAATATAGAGGCTTTTTTGTGCATTGCAACATCTTTGTTGCAGCGCACCATAAAATCTTCCCGTACGTCAACCGTAACGTCAGCCGCTGGGCCGTTAACCAAGAGCCCAGAGATTTCGACCTATGCAAGCCAGGGCTTGTGGACCTTCGGACCGCGGGCTTTTATTAACAAAGCGTTAACTGAAATGCCCGCTCCGGAGGGTTGCCCAGCGCATGCCGCCTGAAAACTACTCCTTCCTCGACGTCGCCGTGCTCGACGCGGTGCGTCAGCGCTTTGCCGCTGGCGACGCCCTGGCCATTTTGTCGGCCGACCTCGAGCAGGTGATCTGGGCGAACGGACCGGGGGCGTCGGTATTCGGCTATCCGGATATCGAGGCCATCATCGGCGCCTCGGCGCGGCTGCCGCTGATTGCCCGACGGCAGATCATGGCGACCAGCGGCTTTCCCGAGATTGGCAGCGACCGTGCCATCACGGTGAGGCTGGCCACCGGCATGGTGAGCCGGGCCGTGGGCTTCCTGGCCAGCGCCGTGACGATGCCGGACGGCGAGAAGG
>NZ_RZSA01000637.1:0-4001 GCF_003998075.1 Mesorhizobium sp. M2A.F.Ca.ET.037.01.1.1
CTTCTGGCCGTCTCCAAGAAAGTGTGGGACGAGATGGGAGCCGACAAGCAGGGGCGGCTCCAGGCCGCGGCCGACGCGGCCATCGAGTTCTCGACCGGCAAGCATCTGGCACGGGAAAAGGAATTGGTCGAGTTTTTCAAAGGCAAGGGGCTGAAGCTCTATGAGCCAGACGTCGCCGCCTTCCGCAAGCACGTGCAAGAGCAGTATCTGGCGTCCGACCTGGCGAAAGACTGGCCGGCCGGCATGCTGGAGAAAATCAACGCGCTCTGAACCGATCCGGCTCCAGGGTGAATACCGTGGAGCCGGCGCCGCCACGCCGCCGCCGTGAGGGACCAATCTTGAACGCCAATCCGCGCGAAATCGCCGGCCGACTCTATCGCCTCGCGGAGGCCGTGCTGGCCGCCATGATGGCGCTGATGTTTGCCGCGTTCATCCTGCAGATCGTCTTTCGCTATCTGCTGAATTTCCCGATCGGCTGGACCAACGAGCTCAGTGTGATGCTGTGGATTTGGCTGGTGCTCTGGGGGGCCGCCTTCGTGATCCGGGAGGAAGAAGAGATCCGCTTCGACCTCTTCTACGCATCGGCAGGACCAGGCATCCGCCGCGTCATGTTCATGACGGCGGCCGTGGCGCTCATCGTGCTCTACACGATCTCGTTGCCAGCGGTGTTCGATTACGTGACCTTCATGAAGGTCGAGCACACCGCCTACCTGAAGTTCCGCTTCGACTGGCTCTTCTCGATCTATCTTGTCTTTGCCGTCGCGACCCTGATGCGCTACCTGTGGCTTTCTTGGCAGGCAGCCTTCGGTCCGGCGCCTGAGAAGCCGGATCCGACACAAATGGGGTCCGGCACGTGAACCTCGCCAGCCCCTTCTCCCTGTCGGTCATCGCGATCACGACACTGGCCTTTCTCGGTCTGCCGATCGGCCATGCCATGATCGCCGGCTCGATCCTTTATCTGCTGCTTGCCGGGCTCGACATGGGCACAGTTGCCGAACAGTTGCTGAACGGCATGTATGCCAACTACATCATTCTCGCCGTGCCCCTTTTCGTGCTGGCGGCCGAACTTATGAACATCGGCTCGATGACCGAGCGGCTGCTGCGCTTCTGCAATGCCATTGTCGGCCGCTTTCGCGGCGGCCTCGCCTTCGTCAACATTGTCCAGGCGATCATCTTTGCCGGCATGTCGGGCTCGGCTATCGCCGACGCCGCCGGGCCCGGCAAGCTGATGCAGAAGATAATGACCAAGGACGGCAAATACCCGCCGAGCTATGCTGCCGCGCTCTCCGCCGCGACGGCGGTGATCGGACCGATCATCCCGCCCTCGATCCCGATGGTCGTCTACGCCCTCGTCTCCGACGCCTCGATCGGCTACCTCTTCCTCGGCGGCGTGGTGCCCGGCTTGCTGATGGCGGCGGGTCAGATGACCATCGTCGCCTATCATGCCCGCGTCCACGGCTTTCCGGTCGAACCGCCGACGCCGCTGCGCGAGATGCCGCGCATCACCTGGCAGGCGTTGCCCTCGCTGATGATGCCGGTGGTGTTGCTGGGCGGCATCTACAGCGGCGCAACCACGCCGACGGAGGCGGCCGCCGTCGCCGGCGCCTACGCCTTGCTGGTCTCGGTCGTCCTCTATCGCAGCGTCAGTTTCGCCGATTTCTACCGCTCGGTGCTGGTGAGCGCCCGCACCAGCGCCTCGATCGGCATGTTGATCGGCGGTGCGCTGGTGTTCAACTATGTGGTGACCGTCGAGAACATCCCGCAGTCGGTGAGCGCGTTGCTGCAGGCCTGGCAGCTATCGCCCACAGGCTTCCTGATCCTCGTCAACATCCTGCTTTTGCTGCTGGGCTGCGTGCTGGAGGGAACGACCATCCTGCTGGTCATCGTGCCGGTGCTCATCCCGACTGCGCGGGCGCTGGGCATCGATCTGGTGCATTTCGGCGTGGTGGTCGTCGTCAACATCATGCTTGGCCTCGTCACGCCGCCTTATGGCCTGCTGCTCTTCATCATGGCCAGGATCGCCGAAGTGCCATTTAGGGACCTGGTGCGCAATGTACTGCCTTTCCTCGGGGCAATGATCGGCTCGCTGGCGCTGATCACCTTCTTTCCGGGGCTTGTGCTCTGGCTACCGCGCTTGCTCGGCTATCAGGGGTGACAGGGAGCTTCGGAATGAAATCAATCTTTGTGATCAATGGCCCGAACCTCAACCGCCTCGGGACACGCGAACCTGAGATCTACGGCAGGACGACGCTCGCCGAGATCGAGGCTATGTGCCGCGAGGCGGCCGGCGAACATCCGCTCCGCTTCCACCAGTCCAATTTCGAGGGCGAGGTCGTCAACTGGATCCACCAGGCGATCGACGACGGCGCCGGCATCGTCATCAATCCGGCCGGGTTCTCCTTCACCTCGATTGCCATTCTCGATGCGCTGAAGATGTTCGCCGGGCCGATCGTCGAGCTCCACATTTCCAACATCCACCGGCGCGAGGAAATCTATCACCGCTCGCTGGTCTCGAAGGTCGCGACCGCCGTCATCGCCGGTCTCGGCCCTCGCGGATATGCGACGGCCGTGAAATCGCTGAAGGAATTGATCGACGCATAGCGGCTCCATCACCCGCTCGCGGAAGCGGGCGAATGAACGAACTGGTTAGTATAGACCGGCATGACTTTTAACCATCAAAGGGGAAGGAGATCGCATGTGCCCTCCAGGATGCCTTCACTCGATCTGCGAAAATGCGACGCGCAGAGGCTTGCTCAAAGCCGGATTTACACTTGGGCTTGGCGCGGCGGCGGTCGCCGCGCTTCCGGCAGTGCCGCCGGCCCAAGCGGCGCCGATCAGTTTCACCGATACGGTCGACCTCTCGCACGCGCTCTATGAGGGCTTTCCGACCTTCAGCGGTGAGAAATGGTTCACCGTCGAACATCTCGTCACCTTTGCCAAGGATAAGGTGAACCTCAATCGATGGACGATCGTCGAGCATAGTGGCACGCATATGGACGCGCCGATCCACTTCTCCGCAGATGGAATGACGGCGGATCTGATCCCGATCGCGGATCTGATAGTCCCGGTCGCCATCATCAACATCGCAGCGCGTGCGGCCGAGAATGCGGACACGGCGTTGACCCCGGACGACATCAAGGCCTGGGAATCGAAGAACGGTCCCCTGCCGGAAGGCTGCTGCGTGGTGATGAACTCCGGCTGGCACAAGTTGGTCGGCGATCCAAAATTCGCTGGCAGAGACGATCAGAAGAAGAACCACACCCCTGGTTTTCATGTAGAGGCCGCGCAGTTTTTGATTAACGAACGCAAGGTGAAGGGTATCGGCGTCGATACCCTCTCGCTCGACACCGGCTTAAACTCAAGCGGAGCTTTTCCGGTCCACTACGAATGGCTGGGCAGCGGCCGTTGGGGCGTGGAGTGCCTGGCTAATCTCGATGCGATCCCGGAAGCCGGCGCACGTCTTTTCCTCGGCATTCCGAAGGTTAAGGGCGCGACTGGTGGACCAACGCGTGCCATCGCGCTCCTTTGACGCGCCAACAACGATGAAGACCTCCATCGCCACCGTCTCGATCAGCGGCGACCTTCGCGAAAAGCTCGCAGCCATAGCCGCGGCCGGATTCGATGGCGCGGAGATCTTCGAGAACGACTTCCTGGCTTTCGACGGTACGCCGGCCGAAGTGGGACGGATGGTTCGCGATCATGGGCTGGAAATTACGGTCTTCCAGCCATTCCGCGATTTCGAAGGATTGCCGGAGCCGCAAAGACAGCACGCCTTCGACAGGGCCGAACGCAAGTTCGACCTGATGCGGGAACTCGGCACCGACCTGATGCTTGTCTGCTCCAACGTCTCGCCAATGGCGCTTGGCGGCATAGACCGGGCCGCCGCCGACTTCCGCGAACTGGGCGAGCGCGCGGCGCGCCGGGGCCTGCGCGTCGGTTACGAAGCGCTGGCTTGGGGGCGCCATATCAACGACCACCGCGACGCATGGGAGATCGTGCGC
>NZ_RZSA01000638.1:0-3987 GCF_003998075.1 Mesorhizobium sp. M2A.F.Ca.ET.037.01.1.1
GCCTTATTTCCCCAAGATCGGGCCGATCACCGGGGCCGCCGCCGCCGCTTCTCTGCTGCTGATGGCGATCGGCACGCTGCTTGGCGAGTTGTTCTCCGGCCGCGCCATGCGTCCGGCCGCTGGCGCCCGCTTCACCGATATCGAGCAGGTGGCAATGCCTATCGCGCGCACGGAACCGGCGATCGATGACGAAGGTCGTGCGTTTGCTCCTTACGAGGAAGCCTCGGCAGGTCATTCCATCGCGGAAGCGGAACTCCCAAGGCCGGCCGAGAGCGAGCCGGTGGAGGTTCATGCCCCCGCTGCCAGACCCGCTGAGTCCGTTGTCCGGCCTTCTGAACCCCGCGGATCGGCGCCCGAGCCGCGCCAATCCCGGCTCGGCGAGATCGATGTCGACAAGGCGGCGGAGAAGCTGATCGCTTCGGGCGCGGCGCGCGCGATCTTCGTGTCGCCCGAAGGCGACGAGGCGGCCGCGTCCGCCGTGCTGGTGGCGCGCGAAGTCTCCGACGCCGGCCTGCGTGTGCTTTTGCTCGATCTAACCGCGTCGGGCGCGGCATCGCGGCCGATGCTGGACTCGAGCCTCTTCCCCGGCATCACCAATCTTCTAGCCTCCGAGGCGCAGTTCAGCGACGTCATCCATCCCGATCTCTATTCGGATGCGCATGTCATTCCGGTCGGCACCGCCGACCCGGTCCGCGCCATGCGCGCCGCCGACCGGCTGCCCATCATCATGCAGTCACTGACCACGGCCTACGATCTCGTCGTTGTCGAATGCGGCCCGGCCGACGCGCAAGGCATCAGCCGCCTGGTCGGCGATGGCACCGAAGTCTTCCTGTCGATGCTGGAAGCCGACGACCAGGTGACCCAGGCTGCGGTGAAGCTGATCGAGAACGGCTATCCCGACGTCACGCTGGTCACGCCGGTCGGTCATGAGCCGGGAGATCCATTGCCCGGGCGCCGGTCGGCTGCATAAGGCCGGAGGCCGACAAGGCTGTCCCGCGTTGCCGCTTCATTTCTCGGCGGCTCCCGCACTTTACATTGGCGGCAAGGCTCCTAGTTTCGATGTTTCGCGCTGCGCATTCTGATGCGTGGATGATCGAGAGCGGGACCGAAATTCCTAGGCCGGCCCCCAAAACTCCCAAAGGATGGCTGCTATGACACAGGCCAAGAACGGCGACACCGTACGCATCAACTACACTGGGCGTCTGGTGGACGGCACCCAATTCGATTCTTCCGGCAATGAACCGCTGCAGTTTACACTCGGTGAAGGACAGGTAATTCCTGGTCTCGAAACCCATGTCGAGGGCATGGAGGTCGGCACAAAAAGCACCGTCACCGTTCCCGCTGACGCCGCCTATGGCCCTCATCGCCCCGAGGCGGTCGTAACCGTCGACCGCGCCGCCGTGCCGGCAAACATCGACGTCGATGTTGGCACCCGATTACAGGCCCGCACCCGTGAGGGACGTCCCATGCAAGTGACGGTCATCGGCGTCGACGACGCCAGCGTCAAGCTCGACGGCAATCATCCGTTGGCCGGAAAGGACCTGGTGTTCGACGTTGAATTGGTCGAGATCGTTCAGGCGGCGTAGCTAGCGACTCTCGCCGGGCCTAGCTGTCGTCCTCGGCCGGAGCGGGTGCTGCCTGTCCGGCAGCCTTGCGGCGCAGCATCTTGGTCAGCCTCCAGATCGTCGGGTTGTTCTTGATGAAGGCCTTCCCCCTCGCGCCTTGCCGCATCGCCGCGGCCAACGCGTGGCCCTTCAGCGTCAGTGGCGCGAGCACCTCGAAATGCTGGACCTCGATATCGCACCAAAGTCGCTTGTAAGCCTCGTCTCCGACCGAGAAATCATAGACGTCGAAACCGAGCTCGCAGGCTTCCTGGATGTTGTCGAAGAACAGGAAGTCGCCGGGGCTGGTGAAGGCGAGATCGTCCTCGGCGATGGCGCCGAACTCGCAGATCAGCCGCTTGCCGCAGCGGCTGGAGCCGGTCACCGCGCGCAGCTTTCCCGCCACCTCCAGGCCGTGCAGCAGGAAGGACGGCCTTTCCTCAGCCAGCGCATCGGTAAACAGCGCCCGGAAGAAGTCGCGCACCTGCCTGTCGCCGAAGACATTGGCGATGCCCATCTTGGCGAAACGCGCTTCCTTCATACCGAGGAAGGCGTCGAGCAGCCTGTCGACGTCCTCGCGGGTGCGGGCTTCGATCCGCCGGAAGGCGCCGACGGCTTCGAACTTGCGCGTCTGCGAGCGGTGCTTCTTGCGCTTGCGCTTGCCGCTCGCGCGCGACAGCAACGCGTCGAACCCGCCGTCGAGATCGACAGCGAGCGCAAGGTTCGGACTGGGGAAGCTGGGCAGCGCTGCGAGCGGGTTGACGACGCCATTGAGGTTGGGCAGCAGCCTTTCCAGCGAGATTAGGTCGATGTCTGGGCGCATCCTCGCGATCGCCTTGAACATTGAGCGGATCGCCGAAGCGTCGATGGCGGGCAGAAAGCGTGGATCAGCGGCGGCGAAATTGCCGTTGGCGTGACGCCCGCCCGCGAAACGGGCAATTTTGAACGGGCCGCGTCGCACGACTTCCAGCGCCAGCGAAAGCGCCGGGCGGGCATCACAAGTCAGCGTCGCGACAACCATGTCGGCGCCCGTCGCGGCTGCCCAGTTGTTCACCCAGGATGCGCTTTGCGCCGGCGCAAACAGCGCCGAGGCGCAGAATTGGATGTAATCGGCAAGGCCGGCGCCGTCGCTTGCGGTAGCGGCCCATCGACCCTGATCGGCTCGCATGGAGCGCGCGGAAATCTCGTTGGCCGCGACCCGGTTGCCGTCAAATGACGCGGCGGCGTCAACCATCCCTCAATCCTTAAGACGTATTGGTTCCGACTTGGGGGTTCGCATAGGCGAATGTCGTGCTTGGATGAGTCTAGGCGCAAAAGGTGAAGGAATGATCGACGGGGGCGAGGCAATCCGGAAACTGGCGTTGAACCTTGCCCGCTACTCCGGTCTGGCGCCCCTGGCGCGGCCGTTTGTCGGCGGCATCGGCGCCATCCTGATGCTGCACCGCGTCACCGCGACGCCGGAGAAGCCGAACGGCGTCAACCGGCATCTGAACATCGCTCCCGCCTTCCTCGACAGGCTCATCGCCGACATGAAGGGAAGGGGTTATGCCTTTGTTTCCCTTGATGAAGCGATCGAGCGCATCAAGATGGGTGGCAAAGGCGGCCAGTTCGCCACCATCACCGCCGACGACGCATATCGCGACAACATGACCGAGGCGCTTCCCGTGTTGGAAAAGCACGGCGCGCCGATCACCATCTATGTCGCCCCCGGCCTGATCGACGGCGCCGTCGATCTCTGGTGGGACGTCATCGAGGACATCGTCGACACCTGCTCGCGCCTGACGCTGACGATGGCGGGCAAGCCGAGGGCGATCGATTGCTCGACACGGGGCAGGAAGATCCAGGCCATCGCGCGGCTGAACGCTTGGCTGACCGTGGAAGTGCCCGAGGAGGAGCAGGGTGCGGCATTGCGCGAGCTTGCCCGATCGAACGGCTATGAATTCGGCACAGGCCGCCCATGCACCTTGATGAATTGGGATGAGCTCCGTGCCGTGGCCGCACACCCGCTGGTGACCATCGGCGCGCACACGGTCAATCATCGAAATTTGAAGCGGCTGTCCGAAGCCGATGCGCGCCATGAGATCGGCGACGTCCGCCGTATCCTTGAAGAAAGGCTCGGCGAGGAGCCGCGTCATTTCGCTTACCCTTACGGCTATGCCAGCGCTGTCGGCTGCCGCGAAGTGGGCTTCGCCCGCGACGCGGGCTACGTCTCGGCGGTGACCACGCGGCACGGCGTGCTGAGGGCCGAGCATGCCGGCTTCCTGCACGCGCTGCCGCGCATCTCCGTCAACGGCCGCTACCAGAGCGTGGCGCATATCCAAACGATGCTGTCCGGCATCACGACGCCGCTCGCCAATGCCGGCAAGATGGTGGTGACCATCTAGAC
>NZ_RZSA01000639.1:0-3987 GCF_003998075.1 Mesorhizobium sp. M2A.F.Ca.ET.037.01.1.1
CGGCTCTGCTGGCCGGCCCTGGCGGTGGCGTTCCTGTTCGTGGTCCAGTCCGATCCCGGGCCGGCGGATTCGGCCTGGGAATGGCCGCGCTGGACGCTGGTGCAGGTGCTGCCGCTGGTGCCGATGCTGGCAATCGTCGACGCATGCTCGAACGGCCTGCGCGGCACAATGGGCAGGGTGGCCGAACTCCCCCCGCTGCTATGGCTCGGCCGCATCAGCTACGGCGTATACCTCTATCATTCGATCCTTCTGGCCTGTGCCGTCAGGGCGCAGCCATGGATCCCGGTCAACGTCTCGGAACAGGGGCCGGGGCGGTTCCTCGTCGCGGGCACCGCCACGCTGGTCGTCGCCTCGCTCTCCTGGGTGTTCTTCGAGAAGCCGCTCAACGGCCTCAAGCGCTATTTCCCCTATGTCGCGCCCGCTCATCCGCGCGGCGCGAGCGAGGCCCTCCGGTTCGGCGCCGCCCCGGCGCTCGATCTGCGGCCGACGGACCGGAGCCGACCATGACCGCGGCACCTCTCATTTCCGTGCTGTTGCCGGTCTACAATGCCGAGCCCTATGTGGCCGCCGCCATGCAGTCGATCCTGCGGCAGGACTACGGCCGGCTCGAAATCATCGCCATCGACGACGGATCGACCGACAGGTCGCTGGAGATCCTCGAACGCTGCCGCTGGGACGACGGCCGCGTATCGATCATCTCGCGGGAAAACCGTGGCCTCGTCGCCAGCCTCAATGAGGGACTGGCGGTCGCGCGGGGCGAGCTGGTCGCGCGCATGGACGCCGACGACTTCGCCTATCCCTGGCGGCTGTCGCGCCAGGCGGCGCTGTTTGCCGCGCGGCCGGAGCTCGGCTTCTGCGGCGCGCTGGTGGACACGCTGCTGCACGGCCGCGTCCTTAAGGGGCGGCTCGACCCGGTGTTCCGTCTCGACCTCACCGTGCTGTCGAAATTCTTCACCATCTTCCTGCACCCGACGGTGGTCTACAACCGCAAGGTCATCTCCGAGGCCGACCTTCACTACGACGGCAACTACCGGCACGCCGAGGATTTCGACCTCTTCCGGCGGCTGGCCGACCGCTATCCGGCGGCGCTGATGCCGGAAAGCCTTCTGGTCTACCGCGTCCATCCCGGCAGCGTGACCAGCCGGCACAGCAAGGAGATGCGGCGCACGCATCTCAAGATTGTCGGCGAGAATCTCGAGCGCCTGGGTTTGGCGCAGAGCTGCGAGGACCTGCGCGCTATCGGCGATCGCGTCTGCCTCGACACCGTGCGACGGGCGGCCGCCTTTATCCGGGCGCTTGAAGAGCGGATCGCGGCATTGCCCGACCCGACGCGGCCGAGCTTGGAAGCCGGCGCGCTGAACCTGTTCTATTTCCTCTACCAGCTCGTCAATGACGAGGAGCGGCCGGCGCTGACACATGAATTGCTGACGCTGACCGGGAAATGGAACGCAATCCGCCGCCGGGAGAAATACGCGCTCGGCCCCGGCGCCTGGGCGCCCTGGCTGAGCCAGGCCTCGATGTGGGCGGGCAAGCGCGCCGACGGGCTTGCCTACCGCCTCAAATCTGCGCCGGCAGCGTCAGTGCTCGCGCCCTACAGGATGGCCGCGCCATGAACGTCGAGCGCCATCCGCTGCTGCGCCACCTGCGCCCCGCCCTGCCCCCTCCTCCGTGGCCCAGGCAGCGGCCACAGGTCTCCTTCATCGTCTGCACGCGCGACCGCCTGGCCGTGCTCGAAGCCTGCATCGAATCGATCCGCGCCGCTTGCCGGGCGCACCCGGCCTACACAGCCGAACTGGTGGTGGTCGACAACGGCTCGCGCGACGGCACGGCCAGTTATCTTTCGGCGACCGCCGCTAGCTCTGACATCGCCCTGACCGCAATCTCGGAGCCTCGCCCCGGACTGGCGGCGGCGCGCAATGCGGGGCTGGCGCGGGCGCGCGGGCGGGTGCTGGTGTTCGTCGACGACGACTGCAGGCTCGACCGCAGCTATCTCATCGACCTCGAGCGGCATTATGCGAGCGGCGAGAAATGGCTGATCCGCGGCGGCCGCGTCGAGACCGGCGACGTGCTGGACCTGCCCTTCACCATCAAGCGCTGCGACGAGCGCGAGCGGCTGACGCCGGCGGTCCACCCGGGCGGCTTCGTGCTCGGCTGCAACATGACCATGCACCGCGACGTCGCCGCCCGCATCGGCCCCTTCGACGAACGCTTTGGCGCCGGCGGGGCGCTGCGCTCGGCCGAGGACACGGATTATCTGGTGCGGGCGATGCTCGCCGGCATGGCGGTTGAATATGTGCCCGACATGACGATCTTCCACCATCACGGACGGCGCGACCGCATGGCGATCGACCGGCTGCACCGCGACTATCATTTCGGCAACGGCGCGCTGTTGCTGAAGCATTTTCGCCGCGCGCCCTGGCTGCTGCGCCATTTCTACTGGGCGGCCCGGGCCGCCATGCGCGAGCTCGTCGGCGGGCCGCGCTTCGACCAGGAGCTCAAACTGTCGCATTGGCCGATCGTTCTGATGAACCTCGCGGGCGCGGCGAAGTTCATCGCTCTCGTGCTTGTCAAGCGGCCGGCTCGAAAGCCTCAGTCGGGCAATGAGACCAACGAGGCCAGGGCGGAGGCCGGCGCGCGATGAGCGGGCGCCCGACCCTGTCGATGCTGCGCCGGGCGCTCGGCAGCCGGCAGCTTGGCCTGCTGCCCGCCGTCGTCGCGCTCGGGCTTGCAAGCGCGGCGCTCGAAGGCTTCGGCATCGGGCTGATCATCCCGCTGCTCGGCATCATCATGGGGCATGGCGACACAGCCGGCATGGCGGGCTTCTCGGCCCTCCTGCAGAAGGTCGGCGCCGGGCTCGGCGAGCGCGAGCGGCTGATTGCCATCGCGGCCGCGATCCTTGGCTCGATCCTCTTGAAGAACCTGCTCGGCTTCGCCAATTCGGTGCTGACCGCACATATCTACGGCAAGGCCAGCCAGGCGATCCGCGGCGCGCTCGCCGAGCGGCTGCTCAATGTCGGCTATCCGTTCTTCCTGAAGGAGAGCCCCGGGCGGCTGCTCAACATCATCTCCAGCGAATCCTGGCGGGCCTCGGACGCCATCCAGGCGATGCTGGGCTCGATCGTCAGCGCCTCGGCGTCGCTCATCCTGCTCGTCTTCCTGCTGCTGCTCTCCTGGCAGATGACGCTGCTGGTGATGCTCGGGCTGGCGCTGGTCCAGCTTGCGCATATGGCGCTGTCGGCGCATCTGAGAAAGCCAAGCCGAAGCGTTGCCTCGCGCAACAGCGCCTTGGCCTCACGGATGCTGCACCTGGTCCATGCCGGCCGGCTGATCCGCATCTTCGGCCAGGAGGCGCGCGAGAAGGCGGCGTTCGAGGCGGCGTCGGACGGCGTGCGCCGGGCGGCCTTCCAGCTTTCCAACCGCCAGGGCGCGCTGGCGCCGCTGACCGAAGTGCTGCACGCCATGTTGTTCCTGGCGGTGGTGATCGGGGCCTGGCTGGCGGGCCTGAGCTTCCCGATGGTCGCCGCCTTCCTCATCCTGCTCTATCGGCTGCAGCCGCATGCCAGGGCCCTGCAGATGACATGGAGCCAATTACAGGGGCTTTCCGGCTCGCTGGAGGAAGTGACCTGGCTGCTCGATCCCGAGGGCAAGCCGGCCGCGCCGCAAGGCCGCCGGCCGTTCGCGTCTTTAGGCGAAAAAATCGCCTTCGAGGGCGTGAGCTTCAGCTATGTCAATGAGGAGCAGCGCGCGGCGGTGCTGCACGCGGCGAGCTTCGACATAAGAAGCGGCCGCTCCACCGCCCTGATCGGCCGCTCCGGCGCCGGCAAGACGACCATCGTCAACCTGCTCTGCCGCTTCGTCGAGCCGGACGGCGGCCGCATCCTCGTCGACGGCGCGCCGCTTGGCGAGATCGATCCGGCCGCATGGCGGGCGCACATCGCCCTCGCCAGCCAAGAGCTGGAGCTGGTGGACGGCACGATCCTCGACAAC
>NZ_RZSA01000063.1:0-12548 GCF_003998075.1 Mesorhizobium sp. M2A.F.Ca.ET.037.01.1.1
GAGATAGTTGCGTGTCTGGCAGGTCCTTTTGCAGAATCCGCATTCGAAGGCTATCTGGACCCGCGCGATATGGCGATGAATGCGTCCGATGGGAATGAGGGGAGCAGCGACTACGCGGATGCCAAGCGAATCTATGGTGAGTTGCGGTTCCTGATGCCGCGCCGCCCCCGTTGGAGGCGGATCGAAGATCGCACGGCCCGGCTAGTACTCGATCACTGGTCAGCCATCGAAGCATTGGCCGCGCATTTGCTGGTCAAGCATGATCTCCAATTCGATGAGGCTCTGACGATTGTTGCGCCGCATCTTCCGCCCATGCCAGCAGCTACGCCGCCAGAGCGTCATCCGCAGCCTGCTTGATCAGCCATTCGATGTGATTTGACCACATCTGCAACACCTCGCGCTTCTCCTTGACTTTGCTATAGAGATCGTAGATTTCGCCAATGTCTCCGGTGCGGGCTCACAGCCCGTCCATATAGCCGCCAGTCTGCTGCCTTCGAGTGGCCCATGTTGGCCGCGGCCAGGAAGTGGCGACGATTGAAAGGACAAAATCAGTTGCCGAAACTCATCGCAGGTGACGGTCTGGTGGCAATTTGGGCACATCTTGTGTCTCGTCGCCAGTAAACACGGATGCCCGGCAGGAGCTGAGCTCGCTGCCGGCGGAAATCGTAGAGCGCCAGCGACGCATTCTGATCTTTCGTCAGGCAGTCGACCGCCTTGGCATACGCCTCGGCCTCCATCTCGATCGACCTGAACCGGTATCTTGTGCGCCATCCGGACGATCTGGGAAAGCTTGGCCGGGCCGGCGCCTTCCCAGGCGCACGGGAAGCGCGACGACCCATGTGGACCTTGGATTTCACTCCGCACTTACGCTGCTTTGGCCTTGTCAGCAGCCTGAGCATAAAGCGTGCTCAGCTTTCAGGCCGAGCACTCATCCATTGTTGACAGCACCTGTCGTCATTCAGGATCGCCCCATTCTCGCAGGCCGCTTGCAGCTTTCAGGCTGTTGTCAGCCAGGGCCGCCATAAAGGGTCTCGTTAAACAATTCAGGAGGCCGTTCCAATGAACAATCAGTTTGCGAGACTTTTTCGAGGACCAGGTATGCAGGCTTGTTTCAGGACAAAGAACTTTCTGGCGGCAACCACCGCGATGACGACGGTATTCCTGCCGGCTGTGTCTCTCGGGGTGGGTCTGGTAGCATTTCCAACTGGAGAAGCGTTGGCCGACGACCCGATTTCGATCCCGCTGGAGTATGTCGGGGAAGGCCATGACCGCCTGGGCATCTGGGCCAAGATCAACAATGGCAACGCGCAGCGATACGTATTCGACACGGGCTCGGACCAGCTCAACACGCAGATCGGGTCAGAGGTGACCGGGGTCCGCCCGATTGCCGACACGCCTTACGTATATACGTACGGGGACGGAACGTATGGTAATAAGCTTCAGAACGTGGAAATTGATAAATTTACATATGTCGATCCAGATCAAAAGATAACAATCGACGGGCCGTCTGTAAGCGATAAGAAATACCGGGCTGCTCGCATTCTCGATTTTGTCTATACCCATGCGTATTGCAAGGACAACAATCTTAAGTGCACGCCGGGATCCGTGACGGATGGACTTAAAGATATGTATGGTCAGGATCTCCAAGAACCTTATCACGCCGATAAGGAGCAGCGGGCGAAAATGACCGCTGGCAAGATGGCAGACGAAGGCGGCGATTTCGCAGGTACATTCGGGGCCGGCGATTTTCTTGGCAAGACAAGTGTCTGGGGCATGATGGGCAGTGTCACCAGGTCTGGCTACGTGGTCTCCGCCAATGTGAATCCGGATTCCGAGAGCGACCAAACGCCTGGCTGTTCCCCCTGCACGATTGTCAACCTCAATCCAAGCCTCCGGGCCCAATATACTAATGCCATGCCATGGGGAGAACCCGAGGAAAAAGATCAGGATTCTTATCAGAATTTTCCTGGCTCTGGCGCCAATGCCTCGACCGAATACGAAGGCAGCTACAATCTGCAGTACACGGTTAAGGATGGAGCCCCACCAATCACCGACCCCAACAAGACCGCGGTATTGCTCGACACCGGCACACCGGGCGGTGGCAGTCTGGAGATCAGTGATGCGATGCTGAAGCAATTTCAGGATGCGGGCGTCAAACTTAAAAATGTTCGGAGAAATGAGCAACGCGAGATCGTAAGCGCATCGGGCAACATCCCGAGCGTTACAATCGCAGGAACGGATGGCGATCCGGTAAGGCTGGACAATATCGACTTCACCTACACCAGCGGCACGACGGAACAACCCAATGACCAGACCAGTTTTGTTGCCGGTCTTGACTTCTTCAAAAACAGATCGGTCATTTTCGATCTGGAGAAGAAGTATACCGCTTATACGTCACATTTCGTCACTGCCAGCAACTTCTCTACCGATTCATCCGCACCCGAAGGGACCGGTCTGAGCAGGATCACGACGAGCATGGGGAATGAGGGCGGGTTCGGCATAGCGGGTGTCGTCTCCGGCTCCGGATCGCTGACGCTTGATACAAAGACGGTGGTCCGGATGACGAATGTCAACACCTACACCGGCGAGACGAATATTGCTCAGGATGCCTATCTCTCGCTTGCGGGGCTCGGCAACATCCAACGGTCAGCGAAAGTCGTTGCAGACGGCACGTTCGATATCTCCGAACATGGAAATGGCAGCGACTATTGGGGAATCTCCGACGCCTACAACGATGCCCGTATTCGTAGCCTGAGTGGCAGCGGAACGGTCGAACTGGGCAAGCGTACCCTGGTGCTAACGGATTCGAACGACACGTTCGCCGGCAGCATCAACGACCTCGACGTTGATAACAATAATATGGGCGGCAAACTATTCGTTGCCGGTGGCGTGCAAACGCTGAGCGGAAAGAACAATTTTTCCGGCATGACGACGGTCGGTTCCGGCGCGGGATTGCTGCTTGCCGATACAGGTGTGCTTTCCCATGATGCGACCACGTCCGGCTTTCTCGGGAATGACGGGCAGATCGGGGGCACGGCTATCGCAAACAGCGGCGGTGTCGTCGCAGGCGGCGGCACCTACGGTGCGGTCACCATTTCCGAGGGCGGCACGGTCGCTCCTGGCAGTGCGACCGATCCGAGCAGGATCGTCACCACACTGACTGTCACGGGCGATTTCGCGCAGCAGTCCGGATCGATCTATCAGGTCGACCTCGCAAGGTCGTCCGATCTCATCGATGTTGGCGGAGCAGCGGCGATCGACAGCGGCGCGCAGATCGAGCTGCTGCGGCAGGGAACGCTATCGGTCGATGCCCGATATACTCTGCTCTCCGCAGCAGGCGGCGTAAGCGGCACCTATGGCGGGCTGACGGGGGCTCTGGCGACAGACGCGACGCCCTTCGTCGATTTCCAGCTCGTCTACGATGCCAACAATGTCTATCTCGATATCAGCCGCACATCGACGGCGTTTGCCGATGTAGCCAGCACCTTCAATCAACGCTCGGTCGCCGCAGCGGCTCAGGCGCTTGGAAGCGGTAATCCGATCCAGGACAACATCCTGTTCCTGACGGCGCCGGAAGCCCGCAACGCTTTCGATATGCTATCAGGCGAGGTTCATGCTTCCATTCATAGCGGCCTCATCGAGGACAGTCATTCTGTACGCGATGCCGCGAGCGAACGGATCCGTGCGGCGTTCGACGGCGTCGGTGCCTCCAGCGTTCCGGTGATGACTTATGGGCTGGGTGGTCTGGAACTGGCCCCGGCAACGAGTGAGAATTTCGCCGTATGGGGCCGTGGCTTCGGCGCCTGGGGTCATCTCGACAGCGACGGCAATGCCGCCGGTCTCGATCACTCGACAGGCGGCTTTCTGGCTGGCGGTGACGCGGCTGTCGGCGAAAGCTGGCGGCTCGGCCTCATCAGCGGCTACAGCCATACCTCCTTGGAGGCGGACGATCGCGCGTCGTCGGGCTCGAGCGAGAATTACCATCTCGGTCTTTTTGCCGGCACGCAGAACGGCAATCTCGGTTTTCGTTCCGGCCTTGCCTATACCTGGCACAGCATCGAGACCGGCAGGTCCGTGGTCTTTCCAGGCTTCGCCGACAGCCTTTCGGCCGATTACGACGCCGGCACGTTCCAGGCCTTTGGCGAGCTCGGCTACCGTATCAATACGGCTTCGGCTTCCTTCGAGCCCTACGCTAATCTCGCTTATGTGAATTTTGACGCCGATGGCTTCACCGAGAATGGCGGCGCAGCCGCCTTGTCGAGCGGGGATCGCTCGAGCGACACGGCGTTTACCACGCTAGGTCTGCGTGCGTCGACGGTACTGACCCTCGGCACCGTGACTGCTACCGCGCGCGGCGGTCTTGGCTGGCGCCACGCCTTCGGCGACGTCAGGCCGGATACCGCTCTTGCCTTTGCTGGCGGTTCCTCCTTCGCCATCAAGGGCGTGCCGATCGCAAAGAACGCAGCTCTGCTCGAAGCTGGGCTTGACGTAAACATCACCGAGAACGCGACGTTCGGCATCGCCTATCAGGGACAGATCGCCTCGGATGCCCAGACACACGGGTTCAGCGCCAAGCTCGGCGTCCGTTTCTAAATCACCCGCAAAAGAGATTGGTTATGAAGTCAGTGAGTGCATTTTCTTTTACCGTCGTTCTCGGCTCAGCGACGGTGATGTCTGTGTCCGCCGCGCGAACGGACGATGCCTGCTACAACAAGGCACAAAGCCTATGATGACGCAATGTTCAATCGACGACCTGAAGCCAGTCGATGGCGAGCTTGACAAGCTCTACAAGGAGATGGAGACCCGGCTCAAAGAGTCCCGGCGCATGTCCAGGAACTGGTCGAGACCGCGAGGGGCTACAACGCCACCTCGGAGAACACGCGCGACGCCTACCCCAAGGATTGGCGGCATTTTTCCTCCTGGTGCCGGCGCGCTGGCTTCGATCCCCTGCCTCCGGGCTCGAAGGTGATCAGGCTCAATATCAGCGCCTGTGCCTCGGGCACCGCCGCCGGCGATCCGAAGCGTGGCGCCCCTGCCCTTTAGTTTGCGACCATCGAGCGGCGGCTTTCCGGCCTCGCCTGGAACTTTACCCAGCGCGGCCGGCCGTTGGACCGCGCGGAGCGGCATATCTATAAGGTTCTTGCCGGCATTCGCCGCAAGCACGCAAAGCCACCGCGGCAGAAAGAGGCGGTCCTGGCGACGATCTGCTGGCGATGATCGCCACGCTCGGCCACGACCTCAGGGCCTGCGCGACCGCGCTATTTTGCTCCTGGGCTGTGGCGGCGGCCTGCGGCGCTCCGAGATCGTCGGTCTCGACGTCATGCGCGACGACAACAGCGATGGCGCCAGCTGGATCGAGATTTTTGACGGCAAGGGCTGCTGGTCACCCTGCGCGGCAAGACCGGCTGGCGCGAGGTCGAGGTCGGCCGCGGCTCCAGCGACCACACCTACCCCGTAGTCGCGCTCGAGAGCTGGATCCGCTTTGGCCGCATCGCACGTGGACCCCTGTTCCGCCGCATCTTGTCGATCAGGTCGATATAATACGAAAAAGCCGCCGCCATTCGGGACGGGCGTCGGCTATCATGTCCAGCCATTATGCGGCGAGCGGATAGCTTTCGCCGGACCAGGCAGAGAACTTGGCGGCAAAAGCCTTCATCTCGTCGACCGCGAATGTGGTGCGCGGTTGCGAACTCGACTTGCTGGGCGAGAGGGACCTCGCCGAGAAAGGCGCTGACATGAGCGGGATGCTGCTTGGCCAAATCGAGATCCGCAAAGCAATCGGCCAGCGCCGCGTCGTCCAGCTGTACGCTGCAGGGCGCGTTCACGTCGTCAAGACGGATGCCAAATGCTTGCTCATAATGGCCGCAAGGTAATCGTTTCGGGTCGGAGACACAAGTTGCCGCCTCCTTCGCCGTAGAGTGGCCCGATACAATCACGATCGATATTGCCACCTCTTATCGATAGTGATCGCATAGTTCCCTGATTCGACTCTCAACCGCTCATATCAAGCGATTACTTCCATGTATCTGCTGCGCTAGCCCGTCCTGGCCTTGGAGTGTCGCTCCTCACCTCCTCCACCACTCACCAGCCCGATGGGAGTATCGCCCGCCAGCAGCTTCTCCTTGCTGAGCAGCGCGGCAACCTCAATCGCCTCGAAATCGGGCAAATCCCGCAGTGTGTCGAGGCCGAAGTGCAACAGGAAGGTCTTGGTCGTGACGTAGGTGTAAGGCGTGCCAAATTCAGCGGGCAGGCAGACGTTGACCCACAACAATCAAGGGGACGGTGCAGGCCAAGATTGCGGCAGGGCTTGGGCCCCCCACCCTTCTCCTCAGAACTCCGCTGCTTCCAGCTGGCGGCTGAAACTCACAGGCGCAGCCAGCTTGGTCTCTAACAGCATCGATCGCATCATGGTGTCTGCCATGAATCCGTGTGCGTGAAGCGCTCCAGAGCGAAGATGTTGGGCGTCAACCAGGTTCACTCCAATGAGCTTCACTTCTCGAGTTCTGCACAGTGTCCACGACTGGCGCCGGAGGTTGATCCGGTGATTAGGAGGAGCACTCGTTGTCGGATTCTCGACGATGTCGGACATGTGACACAACGCTTCCAGAGCGATCGCATTGTTCCGAAACGATTTTCCCAGTTGGCACGAAGGTTGCGGCCCTATGCGCAAAAGCACTGCGATGCCGCACCGACTGGAAGAACTCATCAATGATCACGCTTTTCGAACATGTGGGCGCCGCTACCGACACTGAGCGTTCCCGAGCCGACGGAAGCCTCTATCCCTTCTTTCTGAAGGCTGTCCGGACATGAACGCATTTGATGTCCGTCCAACGCTTGATGCTCCCGACGACGATCCCTATGTCTGGCTTGAAGATGTAGAGGGCGAGCGGGCACTTGCCTGGGCCGCCGGCCAATCGGCAAGGACTCTGAAGCACTTCGGTGGAACGCAGTTCGAGCGCGACCGCGCGGCTCTGACAGCCATTTTCGACAATCGCGACAATCTTCCCCTGATCGCGCGCCGTAGTCAGTACCTCTACAATTACTGGCGAGATGACGGTAATCCACGCGGACTGTGGCGCCGGACCACCCTTGCCGCCTACATGAAGGCGGATCCCCAATGGGAGCTACTGCTCGATCTGGATGCTCTCGCGGCTAGCGACGGAGAGGACTGGATCTGGGACGGCGCGTCCATCGAGCCGGAGAGACGGGAAAGAGCCGTTCTGCGCCTGTCGCGCGGCGGCAGCGACGCGGTCGTGCATCGCGAATTCGACCTGATTTCTCTGAGCTTTGTCGCCGACGGCTTCAACCTCCCCGAGGCCAAAGGCTACGTTAATTGGCTGGACCCTGACACGCTTCTGCTTTCCAGTGCGCTTGGTAATGGCATGGCCACCCGCTCCGGCTATGCGCGCACAGTTCGACTGTGGAAGCGTGACGCGGATCCCCTCACCACGCCGGCAATCTTCGAGGCCGGGTTCGAAAGCTTCCAAGTGTCTGGTCATTCGGACCGCACCGGCCGCAGCGAGCGCCTTTGGTTCATCGAGCAGCCGGCCTTCTTCGAGAAGATCAGCTGGATCGGCGATAGGAGCGGGCCGAGGAGGCAGATCGATCTTCCTCGCGACGCGTCGTGGCGGGTCTTCGGCGACTGGCTGGCGGTAAGGCCGCGCAAGCCCTGGACGGTGGGAGGCACCACCCATCCCGCCGACGCGCTGATCGTCATCTCGCTTTCCACTTTCCTCGCCGGCGGACGCCTTTTTGAGACCCTGTTTCAACCAGGGGAAAGGCGCTCCATGCAGTCATTCTTCTGGAATGACGGGAAGCTCATTATCTCTTACCTCGTCAATCTCGCACCGCGTTTCGAGATGTTCACTCCCGGCCACCAGGAATGGACGCGCCGAGTCCTGAACACCCTGCCCGCCGAAGGTACTGTCGACGTCTGGTCATTCGATGCGGCAGTTCACGAGACCAATGGAGAGGTCCTGATCTGTGCTCAGGATCCGATCACGCCGCCGCAGCTCTTGCTGTTCGATCTGAATGCCGCGCCGTCTCTCAGCGCTTCAGCAATCCTGAAGCGCAGCCCGGAGAATTTCGATGCATCCGGACTGGTGGTCACGCGCCACGAGGCAGTCTCTATCGATCATGAGCTGATCCCCTATACGCAGGTTGGTCCGGCGAACGGGAACGGAGATGCTCCGATTCACCTTTCCGCTTATGGCGGGTTCGGCGTATCATTCCTGCCCTACTACAACTCCCCGCTGGGCAAGCTGTGGCTCGAGCGCGGCGGCACGTGTGTCGAGGCGAACATCCGCGGCGGCGGCGAGTTCGGCACCCGCTGGCACGAAGCCGGGCGCAGGGAGGGCAAGCGTCTCGCCCACGACGATTTCGCCGCCGTTGCCTCCGACCTCGTGCGAAGGGGCATCACCCTGCCGAGGCGGATTGCCGCCGAGGGTGGCTCAAATGGCGGCCTGCTGATCGCAAACATGCTGACCCGCTATCCTGAGCATTTCGGGGCTCTGTTCTGCACAGCACCGCTTATCGACATGCGTCGCTACACCAAGCTCTTGGCGGGCGCGAGCTGGATCGACGAATATGGCGATCCGGACAAGGTTCACGATTGGGCTTTCCTGAAGGAAATCTCCGCCTATCACGCCGCAGCGCCGGGACAGCCCTATCCGCCTATCCTGATCGCCACCACGAAACGCGACGACCGCGTCCATCCGGGCCATGCGCGCAAGATGGCCGCAAAACTGCAGGCTCTTGGCTATCCCGCTTACTTCTACGAGGCCAGCGCAGGCGGGCACGGCTGCGGCGAGGACAATCGGGAGCAAGCCGCATTCATCAGTCTAGGCACCAATTTTCTCCGCAGCGCAATCGGCTTCAACGATCACCCTCCGGAGACGGCGGAACGCGTTGCAACGCAAGAGGGGCATTTGAGGTCCATCAACAATTCATTCGAGCAGGAGACGAAATAGTGCAGTGCATCCTTTCTGAACATCAAGGAGTGAATCTCATGGCGAGAACGCGAATGGGCGTAGCGCGGGCAACAGCAGCGGCGGTGGCCCTGATCATG
Organism: Mesorhizobium sp. M2A.F.Ca.ET.037.01.1.1; assembly: GCF_003998075.1. NCBI lineage: Bacteria > Pseudomonadati > Pseudomonadota > Alphaproteobacteria > Hyphomicrobiales > Phyllobacteriaceae > Mesorhizobium > Mesorhizobium sp. M2A.F.Ca.ET.037.01.1.1. Next base: position 9,068 of record NZ_RZSA01000063.1, read on the forward strand.
GTGGGACAGCAGGCCGTCGCCGCGGAGCCTGCGCAAGCAGAGACCGTCCTGGCGGAGACGGGAGCCTCGGTCACCGAAGCGCCAATCCCTTGGCAGGTCCGCCTGCGGGCGTTGGGCGTCGTTACGAAAGATCTGGGCTACGTTGATACGCTTCCCGGCTCCGGTCTTTCGTATTCGGACACGGTGACGCCGGAACTCGATATCTCGTATTTCTTCACCGACAACATCGCCGCCGAACTCATACTCGGTACCACTTATGCCAACATCGCGGGCCAAGGGACGATCGGAGGGTTGGGCAACATCGGCAAAGTTTGGCTGCTGCCGCCGACACTCACGTTGCAGTACCATTTTACCGATCTCGGCGCGTTCAAGCCTTATGTCGGCGCCGGCGTGAACTACACGATCTTCTACAACCAGGACACTGGCAGCGCTGATGCTCTCAAGGTGAAGAACACGTTCGGCACGGCGCTGCAGGTCGGATTCGACTACATGGTGGACCAGCACTGGGGCCTCAACTTCGACGTGAAGAAGCTTTTCCTGAAGCCGGACTTCGACGTCACGGTGACCGGCGCGAAGCTGACGGGGAAGGCGGAGCTCGATCCCTGGCTGATAGGCGCAGGTGTCACCTACCGCTTTTGAATATCAGAGTGAAGTCTGCTTCCCGACTGCCGGTTTAAATGAAGGGCGCCTCGCGCGCCCTTTTTTACGGTCGACACTGCAGCGCAAGACCTCATGAAGCTATTGTCGGGCGGGGTTCTCTTCCGGCGGACCAAGAAGATGCACTGGCCAACCGGCCTTGCGCCTGAGGTGGAGTGCTTAGAAGCGCTTTGGATCGGGACGGGCTTTGGTATTGTGGGTGGAATGCTTCAGCCAGACCATTTGCCAGCATCGTCTCCCGGACGTCATGTGTGAGCTTCTTTGTCAGCGCAAGGCGAACACGGATCTCCTAGCAGGCCGTTGAAGAAGTGTCCCGTTTGGCCTTGAGGATTGCCTCGTCGCCGTTGTGATAGAAGGTGATGTCGATGGAGCCGTCGTCGAGCAGTTCAGCATGGCCGTCGCCTGTGACCTCGTCCATTTCGTCGAATCCGACCCATGTGAAGAAGACCGTCGACGGGCCGTAGCCGAGTTCGAGGGTTAGATGAGCCAAACGCCAGTGGGGCGTCCTGGGGACGACGCGCGCGAGATTCTGGTCGTGGTGGCCAGCCCAATACGATGTGAGAAGTTGCTGCCGGTGCGGGTACCGGAGGTCGCCGATAGTGACAGCCGATGTTCGACAGCGGCAAGGACATGCTCAGCCGTCAACGCGCCGAGGGCTTGGCCGGGAATGGTGGTGATGGAACCAATCCAGAAAGCGGCGGCTGCCCAGGAGAACGCCTTCGCGGGACTTTGACTCCAGTCCGCACACCCTGCTCAGATAGTCCGAAAAAGAGGTCAGAAGCGGAGCATCCGGATTATTATCTACACTGGGAACAGAAGCATGGAAGCGTTCTGGAGCCACTCGCCGCGCGTTTACCAGTGCCGACACTGCTCCAAGCTGACTATCTGCCATGACCACCTGCCGAACGTAGTCCGTTGATGCCACCGGTACCCTTCGCGGTCTGCTCCAGCGGGAAGATCGGGTCTGATCGACCCTGCTGACCTGTGCGGCGGCCTCTCTCGCTAGGGCGTCCCCCTTCCTGTCGTCCTCCTCCGCCGCTTTCGGCTGCTTTCGGCCCGCCGCCCTCGCCAAGGCGTCGTAGTCGGTAAGCGCGTCCTCCGTCTCCTTTAGGGGCTTCATCGCGTGACTAGAGTTTAGCGCGTGTTTGTAGGCGGCGGACCGAATGGTCGTCGAAATGCCACTCAGCGCCACCGCAAGATGCCCTAGGGCTTCCGCCTCATGATCTGACAGCGGCACGTCACGATTAGAGCCGATTGCCCTGCCTTCTTCCAGTTTCACAATGTTTGTAGTCATTTCCTGCTCCATCGCGTTGACTGAGATACGATGGAGACGGAAGTGGAGAACAAATTTTTACAAGCAACTAAGATGATATTCTCGTCAACGGGACAATAGTGGACGTTGAGGGCGGCGAACAGGGTGGTGGTGCCGTTGCGCTTGTAGTCGTGCCTCATCGTACCGAGCCGCCCCTTCTTCATCGGCAGGCCGGGTGGGTGCGGTCGAGCGCCGGATCTGGCTCTTTTCATCGACCGACAGAACGATGGCATGGGCCGGCGCATCGAGATAGAGGCCGACGACGGCGCGCAACTTGTCGACGAACTTCGGATCATTGGAGAGCTTGAACCTGGCGCCAGCGGTGGGGTGCGAGACCATGCGCCTTCCAGATGCGCCTGACGGCGCTGGCGCTGATTGCGGCGGCTTGCGCCATCATGTCGGCGGTCCAGTGGGTCCTCTCGCCCGGCGGATCGGCAAGCGTCAGTGCCACGACGCGCTCGCCGACATCGGGACCGAGCGGCGGAATGCGCCACTGTCGCGTCTTGTCGCGCAGCAGCCCGTCACAGCCTTCCGCGGCAAAGCGCTCCTGCCAGCGCCAGACGTCGGTCTTCGACTTGCCGATGCGGCGCATGACCTCGCCGGTGCCGACGCCGTCGGCGGGCAAAAGCACTATCTCGGCGCGCCAGACATGCTTTTGCGGGGCGTTGCGATCCCTGATCAGCGCCGTCAGACGGACGCGATCGGCCGACGAAACGGTGAACGATCTTCCTGTGCGCATGCGCCAGACTCGCACGCGCAGGCCAGAAAGGGAATCTCTGATTGGACTCCTATGTCAGGCGGGAACCACTAGACGCCGAGACCGCCGATGCAGACATGTTTGGTGTCGAGATAATCCACGATGCCCTGGAGGCCGCCTTCCTTGCCGAGGCCCGATTCCTTGACGCCGCGGAACGGCACCTCCGGCGTGGTGATCAGGCCTTCATTGACGCCGGTACTTCAGTCCTTCCATCACGCGGAAGGCGCGACCGAGATCGCCGGTGTAGAAGTAGGCCGCGAGGCCGAACTCGGTGTCGTTGGCGAGCGGCGTGCCCGACCTGAGACATGGGTGACGTTTTGTACCGGACACGGATGAAGTGCACCCCTCGGGTGAGCGTTTGCTCGATAATATCCACTGAAGTGAAGCAGTCGGTCTTAATGCTGGAACTCATGCCACCCGACCGACCCGGGAATTCGCAGCAGCGGCGCCGTCGAGTGCAGAACGAATGCCGTCAACCAAGGGGTCGATCTCGCTTTCGGTGATTATATAGGGCGGACAGATTCCAAGCACGTCTCCCATATTGCGGATCATGACGCCGTGCTCGCGGCACCGCCGCTCGACATCGCCGATCCTCAGCTCGGGCGCGAAGACGCGACGGGCGCACGATCCTCGACGATCTGAACCCCCGCGATGAAGCCGCGGCCGCGGGCTTCACCGACAAGCGGATGGTCGCCGAGCGCGTCCGCGAGGGCTCCATGCAAGTGATCGCCGAGACGACGCGCCTGGGTCACGAA
>NZ_RZSA01000640.1:0-3981 GCF_003998075.1 Mesorhizobium sp. M2A.F.Ca.ET.037.01.1.1
GCTCGGCGATGTGGCGGCCGAGCTGGAGGCCGCGCTCGGCGTCACGCTGTTCCGGCGTGCGCGTCGCGGCTACGAGCTGACCGAGGCGGGCAGCACGCTCTACGAGCGCGGACGGGCGGTCAGCGCTGAGGCCAATGCGTTCTCGCTGCTGGCGCTGGGCTCTGTCGAGGCGATCGAGGGCACGGTGCGCATCGCCGCTTCGGAAGTGGTCGCCGCCTTCGTTCTGCCGGACATGATGGCGCGGCTCGGCGAAGAGGAGCCTGGCATCGAGGTCGAGATCGTCGCCTCCAACCAGGTCGAGAATCTCTTGCGTCGCGATGCCGACATCGCCATCCGCATGGTTCGGCCGGCGCAGAACGAACTGGTGGCGCGCAAGGTCACCGACATTCCGCTCTGCCTATGCGCGGCGAGCGTCTATCTCGACCGGCGGGGCCGGCCGGAAAACCCCGCCGACCTCGCCGATCACGCCTTGGTCGGCTTCGACCGCAGTGACGAGATCATTCGCGGCTTCACGTCGTTCGGCATTCCGGTCGGCCGCAGCCATTTCCGCTTTAGGACCGACAACCAGATCGTGCTGTGGGAGGCGGTGCGCACGGGAAACGGCATCGGCCTCGGCCAGGAGCCGTTGGCCGACCGCGATCCGGACCTGGAAAAGCTGTTGCCCGATGTGCCGCTGCCGGTCCTGCCTGTCTGGCTCGCGATGCATCGCGACGTGCGCACCAGCATGCGCATCCGCCGCGTGGCGGATTTCCTGCATGAGGGGCTGAAGCTTTATTCGGCCGGCACGGGTTCGGGAGCGAATTCTGCGCGGTGAGCGAGCCCTGCCATCAGGAGCACGACGACCAGCAGCCCGGAAAGCGCAATGAAGATCGGTCCGAAGCTCGAATGCTCCGCGACGAAGCCGATCGCCGACGGCGCCACCAATATGCCGGAATAGCCCATGGTGGTGACGACGCTCATGCCGGTGCCGGACGACATGCCTTCCTGGTTGCCGCCGGCTGAGAACAGGATCGGCACCATGTTGGCGATGCCGAAGCCGCAGAAGGCGAAGGCGGCGATGGCGAGGTAAGGCGAGGACGAGAGGCCGGCGACCAGCATGCCGGCGGCCGCGACCAGCGCCGAGCCGCGCAAGGTCTGCACTGCGCCGAAGCGGTTGCGCACGCTGTCGCCCAGGAAGCGCATCAGCGCCATGACGCCCGAGAAGGCGGCATAGGCGAGGCCGGCGACCGCGAGGTCGGCGCCCAGTTCCTGATGCAGGAAGAGCGCCGCCCAATCGAGCACCGCGCCTTCGGAGATCATAGTGAGCAGCGCCATCAGCCCGACCAGATAGACGGCGGTGTGCCGCGGCAGCGTGAATTTCTGATGCTCGACAGCCTGCGGCCGGTCCTCGGCGACGAGATGGCGAATGGCGAAGGCGATCACGGCAAAGGCGATCACCGTCACCGCGACGGCATGGGGAAGATAACCGTAGTTCTGGATCGAATAGCCGCCGAGCGCGCCGCCGGCGAAGCCGCCAAGGCTCCAGAAGCCGTGCGAGGAGGACATGATCGCCCGGGAAAGCCTTCTTTCAACCACCACGGCGTTCGAGTTCATGGCGACATCCATGCCGCCGATCGAACCGCCGAAGATGAGCATGGCGATGGCCGCCAGCGGCACGTTGGGCGCGAGCGCCACGATCAGCAGGCCGAAGCTGCCGCAGACGCCGAACCAACGCGTCACGCTGCGCGAGCCATGCCTGGAAATGAGATGGCCGCAGCAGGTCATGGCAATGACCGCGCCGACGCCGAACAAAAGGATCAGCAGGCCGAGCGTGAACCGAGTGATGTCGAGCCGGGTCAGGAACACCGGGATCTGCGGCGCCCAACTGCCGGTCAGAAAACCATTGGCGAGGAAGATACCGGCGACGGCCCAGCGGCCGCGTGTCGCGGCCTGCATCGTGGTTTGCATGCTCATCGTCCGGATTTCCGCTGCGGTAAATGGTTCGCGCGGCAAATTAGATCGATTCAATTTGTAGTCAAGAACTGAACAAAGAAAGTGCTTGGACCAAGGGAGCGGCCGAGGATTGGTTCTGTTCGAGGCATACTGCAGCTTTGGAGATTAGCAGAATCGCCCCTCCATTCGTCATCCACGGGCGGAGCAAGGAGCGAAGCGACGCGCGCAGACCCGAGGATCCATTCCGTGACCTGGAAGCGCCGCTACGACGCAAACCATCCCCGGGGTGCACTACGATCATATTCTGGACCGCTGCACTCTTCGATAGTCGTAACGGCATGGATTCCAGGGTCTGCGCGCGTCGCTTCGCTCCTTGCTCCGCCCTGGAATGACGAAGTCGCGAAGGCATTCGACAGCGTCAATGATCCTTCGGCCGCTTGGCCTCGAACTCGGCCTTCTTGGCTTCTGAAGCCTCGGTCTGGTTGAGCGCCTGCCATTCGGCATAAGGCATGCCGTAGACGATCTCGCGCGATTTATCCTTCGACAGCGCCACGCCCTCGGCTTCGGCGGCCTCGCGATACCAGTTGGACAGGCAGTTGCGGCAGAAGCCGGCGAGGTTCATCAGGTCGATGTTCTGGACATCGCCGCGCTCGCGCAGATGCGCCACCAGCCGGCGGAAAGCCGCGGCCTCGAAATCGCGCTTCTGGTCGTCGCTGAGTTCGGTCATCTCGGAAACTCCTGGACTGTCGGCCTGCCTACACCGGCCCGGTGCGCGAGCCGAACATCTTCACCTGATGTATATCGGCACGGCGGTCGATGGCGTCAACGATGGGCGCCAGCCGCTCGGCCCAGGCGAGCGCCCCGGCGCGGTCGGCGATCAGGTCCTGGCGGATCTCGATCAGCGCATGCGCGTAGCCGTTGACGATGGCGTGGCGGAACATGGTGTCGCCGCGCAGCGCGCCGTCATAGGGCTCGTTGTCGCCGACGACGAGGGACCTGTCCTGCGCCAACATGTCGATCAGCGGCCGCGCCACGCGGTCGTCGCGGTCCCACAGCACGCCGACATGCCAGGGGCGGACGAAGCCCTGCATCACCGGCGTGAAGGAATGGACGGAGAAGATGAACGGCGCCTTGCCCGACGCATGCGCCACGGAGGCGATCATCGCGCCGACGGCGTCGTGATAGGGCCTGTAGAAGCGGTCGAGCCGCCGTTCGCGCTCTTCCGGAGCTATCGGATAGTTACCCGGCACCACGGTGCCGTCATAGAGCTGACGGATCATGGTCGGGTCGTCCTCGCCCCGGTTGGGGTCGACCAACAGCCGCGAGAAGCCTGCCAGCACCGCCGGCGCGTCGAGCGCGGTCGCGAGCTCGCGCGTCACCGTCTCGACGCCGATGTCATAGGCGATGTGACGGTCGAATTCGGATGCCGGCAAACCGAGGCTGCCATATTCCTCCGGCAGGTCGCGGCGGGCGTGGTCGGCCAGAAGCACGACCCCCTTCTTGCGGTCGCCCTCGACAATGTCGAACGGCGTGAAAACTGTGGATCGGGTCATCGGCTGAAAAGGGGATGGCGGCTGCGATGTGGTATCGTCATTCCACGAAGAAGACGCCGGCGCAATGCCGTTGTTTGGCCAAGGTTTCCGCAAAAAATCCCCGGCGCGGGGAGAATTTGCGCGACGGGCCCTTCTAAATCGATTGGAATTGAACAAAACGGCGCGTTGACATGCGACCGGAGTTTGCTGAAAAGGGGCTTCGAGAGATGCAAATGTGGTTCGCAAGGGGATCTGCGATGGGTTTTGCCGGCCGGCTGCGCAAGCGCCTGGCCCTGCCGTTGCTGATCGTCGGCGCGGGATTTTTCGCGATAGCCGCGACCTCGCCGGCCCGGGCCGACTTCCGCGTTTGCAACGCAACGCAAAATCTGGTGGGCGTCGGCATCGGCTATCGCGCCAAGGCCGGCTGGATCACCGAGGGCTGGTGGCACATCGAAGGATCGACCTGCAAGACGCTGATCGAGGGTCCGCTGTCATCAAGGTTTTACTATCTTTATGC
>NZ_RZSA01000641.1:0-3980 GCF_003998075.1 Mesorhizobium sp. M2A.F.Ca.ET.037.01.1.1
ACACCGAGCGTGGCGAGTGTCTTCTCGGCGCCGCTGGTGGAATCATTGGTGGCGACGCCCATGCGGTAGGATCGCGTGTGCAGCGCCCGCAGCGAATCGAGAACGCCGGGAAGCGCCACCGCCATCGAGGAGCCCTGCACGGAGGTGATCTCGTTGAAGCGCGAAACGGCATGCATCTGGTCTTCGTCGGACAGGCGCGGAAACCACAGTTCGACGACGTCCATGTTCGAACCCGAGGCAAAGATCGAATCGGGCTTGAAGCGTTTCGTGACGAAGTCGAAGCCGGCGGCGGCGAGCAGGCGATCGGCCTTCCAGCGATCGCCTTCGGCGGCATCCATCGCCATGAAGTCCGCGACACCGAGCCAGGTTGCATTGAAGTCGACAAGCGTGCCGTCCTTGTCGAAGAGAATTCCCTTGATGTCTGCCAATCCTTTTACTCCGAACCGCGCAAGTGGTGGATGTGTCCCACCAGACCGGCAGTCGAGGCGTCGCGGTTTGCGGCAGTCTCCTTGCCCTCAACGACAGGCAGCAGGCCTGTCGCCAGTTCCTTGCCGAGCTCGACGCCCCATTGATCGAAGGAATTGATGTTGAAAAGCGTGCCCTCGGCGAAGACGCGATGCTCGTAGAGCGCGATTATACGGCCCAACGTGCGCGGATCGAGCTTGCGGTAGAGGATGGTGAGCGAGGGGCGGTTGCCTGAGAAGACGCGGTGCGGCGCGATGCGGTCGACATCGGCCGGTTTCATGCCCTTGGCCAGCATCTGCGCGCGCGCTTCTTCCAGCGTGCGGCCCTTCATGAAGGCCTCCGATTGCGCCAGGCAGTTGGCGAGCAGGAGGTCGTGCTGGTGCTTCAGTTCGGGCTCGTGGCCGACGGCAGCGGCAAGGAATTCGACCGGGATGAAGTCGGTGCCCTGGTGCAGAAGCTGGAAGAAGGCGTGCTGGCCGTTGGTGCCGGGTTCGCCCCAGACCAGCGGGCCGGTCGGCGTGGCGACCGCGGTGCCGTCCAGCGTGACGCTCTTGCCGTTCGATTCCATGTCGAGCTGCTGCAGATAAGCCGGCAATCGCGACAGGCGCTGGTCGTAAGGGATGACGGCGCGGGCCGGATATTTGCAGACGACCCGGTGCCACCAGCCGATCAGCCCCAGCAGCACCGGCAGGTTCTTCTGCACGGGTGCTGAGCGGAAATGCTCGTCCATCTCATGCGCGCCGTCGAGGAAGGCGCGGAAGTTGCGCGGACCGACGGAAATCATCACCGGCAGGCCGATGGCGCTCCAGACCGAGTAGCGGCCGCCGACCCAGTCCCAGAAGCCGAAGACGCGGTCCTGCTCTATGCCGAACTTCGCCACCAGGTCGAGCGCGGTCGACACGGCGGCGAAATGCTTGCCAACCGCCTCCTTGCCAAGCGCCTTCTGCACCCAGTCGCGCGCCGTCTCAGCATTCGTCATCGTCTCGACCGTGGTGAAGGTCTTGGAGGCGACGATGAACAAAGTCGTCTCGGCGGACAGGCCCTTCAGCGTGTCGTGGATATGGGCGCCGTCGACATTGGAGACGTAATGCGCACGCGGTCCGTCATGGTAGGGCGCCAGCGCCAGCGTCACCATCGCCGGGCCGAGGTCCGAGCCGCCGATGCCGATGTTGACGATGTCGGTGATCTTCTTGCCGGTGGCGCCCGCAGCCTTGCCGGAGCGGATGGCGTCGGCGAAAGCGCCCATGGCATCGAGCACGGCAATCACATCAGCCTTGGTATCCTGCCCATCGACGATCACGCTCTTGCCGGTCAGGTTGCGCAGCGCGGTGTGCAGAACGGCGCGGTTCTCGGTGATGTTGATCTTCTTGCCTTCGAACATGGCCGCGCGGCGTCCCGCGAGGTCGGCGGCGCCGGCGAGCTTCTCCAGCATCGTCATGGTGTTTGCGTCGACCGCGCATTTCGACCAGTCGAGGAGAAGGTCGCCGTCGGTGGCGGAGAACGTCTCGAAACGTTTGGGATCGGCAGCGAAGGCCTCGCGCATCGTGCCCTTGGCCGCCGCGCGCTGATCACGCAGCTCGGCAAGTTGCTTGTCGAAAGATGACTGATCCACTGGCGGGCTCCTGGCGGGTTTTTAGATTTATCTTAACAGGCCGGATGTTTCCGGCGCGTGTCGTCGCGTCATTTTCGCATCATTCTATTGAGCCGATTTCCATTTCATTCAAGCGCGGCATTGCCGCAGTGCATCACGCTTTTATGATGCACTGCGGCATTGTTTTACCGATCGCTAAATGAACCGCTAACGCGGGCCGATAGATCACTGGCATAAATCCCAGCGATCAGAAAAATTGATTGGCGCAACCCCTTATGCCACCCATACACTCCACTGGTCCAGCCAAGTGAAAACAGCTGGCCATCCGAGGATGATTTCCCATGCCACAGCGCAATGACACGGCCATATGGTCCGGCCTGTTCCGGATTTCGGCTGAATCCGGCCAAACCCTCCAGGCACAGATCCGCCAGGCGATCGTCGCGGCGATTCTCGACCGACAGATCGCCGCTTCGATGCCGCTGCCGTCTTGCCGGATTCTGGCGGAAAAACTCGGGGTTGCCCGTGGCACGGTGGTGCTCGCCTTCCAGCAGCTGGTCGACCAGGGCTTCCTGGTGGCGCGCGAGCGGCGCGGCCATTTCGTCAACCCTGACGTGCTGGCTACCCCGGCCAAGCCGCATCAGAAGGCGCCCGACCAGCAGAACGAGATCGACTGGAAGGCGCGCCGGCAGATCGCCGCAAGCGATATGCCGCCGCCGGCCAAGCACGACAACTGGATCAAGTCCTCCTATCCATTCGTCTACGGCCAGTTCGACCCGGCGCTGTTCCCGACCGCCGAATGGCGCGAGTGCAACCGCATGGCGCTGGCCGTGCTCGAGATCCGCAATTGGGCGTCCGACATGGTGGATCGCGACGATCCGCTGCTGATCGAGCAGATCCAGGCCAGGCTGCTGCCGCGCCGCGGCATCTTTGCCAATCCGGACGAGATCATCGTGACGCTGGGCGCGCAGAACGCGCTCTATATGCTGGCCTCGCTCTTGATGACCAAGGGTTCGAAGGTGGCGATGGAGGATCCAGGCTATCCCGACGCCCGCTCGATCTTCCGGCTGGCCGGTGCCGATATCCAGCCGGTTCCGGTCGACCAGTCGGGCATCGTGACCTCGTCGATCCCCAGCGATTCCGGCTTCGTCTTCGTCACGCCGAGCCATCACTGCCCGACCATGGTGCCGCTGTCGGCGGAACGCCGGCAGGATCTTCTGGCGCGCGCCAACCGCAACAACCAGATCATCATCGAGGACGGCTATGACAGCCAGCTGCTCGACGAGGCGCCGCAGCAGGCGCTGAAGAGCCTCGACCGCTCGGGCCGCGTCATCTATGTCGGCTCGATGTCGAAGACGCTGGCTCCGGGCCTCAGGCTTGGCTACATCGTGGCCTCGGCCGGGCTGATCGCCGAGCTTCGCGCGCTGCGCCGCTTCATGCTCAGGCACCCGCCGGCGAACAACCAGCGCGCTGTCGCGCTGTTCCTGTCGCTCGGCCATCACGAGGCGCTGGTGCGCAGGCTCTCCGCCGCCTTCGACGAGCGGCGCAAGCGGCTGGTCCATGCGATTTCCGCTTTCCTGCCAGAATGGCGCTCGACCGACTCGGCGGGCGGCACATCGCTCTGGCTGGAAGGGCCGCGCGGCACCGATTCGCGCGGCCTGGCCGAAGCCGCCGCTTCGCGCAGCGTCATCATCGAGCCCGGCGACCGGTTCTTCGACCGCAGCGAAAAGCCCTCGCGTTTCATGCGCTTGGGCATCTCCTCGATCTCGCTGCAGCATATCGAGCCCGGCATCCGCGAACTCGCCACCGCTGCCGGGCGCAGGCCCGCGGCGGCCTGATCCCCACGGACTTTCCAAAAAAAGAGCCGGCAGCCGCCGGCTCTTTTTGCTTGGGCGCACGCTAGCCGCTTTATCACTCTGGCATATTC
>NZ_RZSA01000642.1:0-3978 GCF_003998075.1 Mesorhizobium sp. M2A.F.Ca.ET.037.01.1.1
GCGACAATCCGGCGTATACCGGCGCTGCCGGCGCGACAGCTGCGATGTACTGGAGTCGCGGGTGCCTTTGACGATGATATCTCATATTCTTCGAACAGGCTGATAAGCTTCTCGCCTGGCCGGCAACGGCTCGCCGGCCTATGATGCGTTCGACCAGCGGTCGATAGTGGTGGTGCTGGATTTGCTACAGTGCAATGGACGGTATGCTCGCTACGGTCGACGCTCGCTCGCCTGCTTCAGGTAGGCCAAGCTCGTGCGGGTGATTGCGACACAGCTCGCGGCCAAGTTGGACGCGATTGGACTGGCCGAGTGTAAACTGGACCTTGCAGGTGCGCTTTTGGCTGCGTGGCGCTGCGCCATGACGAATCGGCGCGCCAACGACCAAGGTGTCGGCCCGTTTTAGAAGATACGCACGATGACGCGCACAGCACCCCAAAGTAAGCTGCTGTTGCTGGGCTCGTGCGTGAGTACCGAGAGCAAACGCACGCCCCGCAGGTCCATGCGGCGGTCGAAAAGCAGCTTCTCGACGCCCGATCGGATCGCCATCGCCACTGCGGTGTCTGCCCAGGTCGAAGAAGAAACGCGACAATCCGAGCGGGAATGGGCTCTGCGGCGCGACCAAGCCCGCTGTGAAGCCGGTCGAGCCGGAGAACCGCTGGTGGCGCGCTCACTGGAACGGCTCCGGGACCGAGGTTACGCACAGCCGAAGCGATCAACAGGATTACGAGCGTTGGCGCAGTGACGAGCCCCTTGTCCTAACCGAGACCGGTCGCGAAGCGCTGCAAAAGCTGAGGGAAGACCTGCCGCCATCTGGCATTCGAATTCGACCACGACGGCGGACAAAAAAGAGCATTCCGCCTCGTGTGGGGGTCAAGTCTCGGTTCGCTTGACAGCCGATAACTGTCGGGTTTTGTCGGGTTCACGACGCCGGCGTGTTCGGCCAAGGTCCTGCCATAACCTCATTGAACCCCTTGAATAATATGGCAGCACTATTTTTCTGCGGCTTTTGTGCAGAATTGGCACGAACTTCGCAGCTTCCTCGTCACGAGTCGGCACGAGCTGCCAACCGACGTGACATCGCTCGAGTCACCAAAGGAAGCTATATGTCAGGCCTGCATCATATCCGCATTTTACGGGAAGGGGTCGGCAAGTCCGCCGCCGCCCAAAAAATTCGCTCGCCGTCCTCATCGACCTCGGCAGAAGACCTCATCGTTGGCTGCGACCCCATAACCGACGCACCCGCCTGTACACGAAGCGCGGCACTACGCGGTCCTGCATCTCACGGCCAAGGAAGGTTCGGTGGAACACCTCGAGCTCGAGGGCGGTCCGCGTCAACTGCCGCCTGGGCTTCGATCAAGATCAGGAGGGATGGATGAGCGAGTTCCTTGGCCTCTATATTGATCACCAGATAAGGTCGCCTTTCGAAGTGGCGCAGCATTCGGCGAAGCTTAAACCACTCGCGACCGAACTAGGGAGAAGTGGAGTTCTACTGATCACAACTTGTGTACGAGTTGAGGCCTATGGTGAGGAGCCCGCACTCAGAAATCTCGAAAGCACGCTCTTTTCGGGTTTTTCATATGAATGCATTGAAGGTGCGGCCGCAATTGCTCAACGTCTCGCCGAGATTGCATCCGGCGCTCATTCTCAGATCCTCGGTGAGAGTAACATCGGGCATCAGCTTGTGAAGGCTATCGAATTTGTTGATCGAAAACTTCCGATTTTCCAGATCGCACGGTTGGCAATTGATATAGGTCGTGCCGCACGCGAGCGACATCGCTTCATTGCATCGTTCAACTACGATCAAATCGTCCGAGACATCATAGCTGATCGATTCCCGAATGGAGAGCTGCCCGACCGCCTTTACATCATCGGGTCGGGTATGCTGGGTCGTGGGCTCATCAGGAGTGGTGTGGGAGAGCGATTCCGTTCCACGGTAGTCGTAACGCGGAATCCTAAGATTCTTCGCAAACGTCTCCGCCGCACTGACATAAAAGTCGCGCTCGTACGCCCGGCAGAGATTGGGCACGCACGCGAACCGCGGTCGATCGTTGTGATCGCAACCGCCGATGTCAATGATGAATATCAAGCAATTCTTCGAGCCGCGCTTCTGCGGTTGGAGCCGCGCACCATAGTGGATCTGTCCTCAATTCCGGTGCTATCGGCCGCAGCAGTTAGCGAACTCAATTACGTTAGCATGTACAGCGACGAATTTCTTCGTTTCATCGATCAGAATAATAATCTACTGGCTCCGACACTGCCGCTCTTGTGCTCCGACATAGAGGCGACACTCCGAACGGCGCAGACCATCTTTCCGCAAAGGTAGAGTAATCTTACAGAAGAACACCAATTCGGCGACGGAAGAATAATGGCGCTCACGGCACTGAACGATCCTGCGAACGGCCCGCCTAAGATTGTAGACTCTAAATGTGGTTTCATGGAAGCGCTAACTCTTGCTGAAGCTGATTACTCGGTTCGCTCGTGGATCTGCACGCGCGGAATAGGAGCAAACTCACGAAATCTTTGCATGATTAGCGGCAGTTCACGAGAGACGATCTGAAAGTCGCGTCGCCCCATTCGGATACCGACATTCCCAAACAGAAAGACTGGACTGTTCCAGCGCCGGTTTCAACATCAGGAGACGAGGTAATATGACGACGCCTATTGTAAGATGGCTGAGTCGAAATGACATCGCAGCGACGAATTTGCCATTTGCCGCAGTATTAGATGTTGTCGACGCGACGCTTCGTGATCACGGCATCGGCGCATTTGAGAATCCGACCAAGATCGGGATCCACCCGAGGCACGACGCATTCATTCACGCAATGGCTGGTTGGCTTCCCACGCAACGCCGATGCGGCCTTAAATGGGTTGCCAGTTACTCCAGCAATCGTAAAGTTGGTTTGCCAAACTTTACAGGACTTTTGGTTTTAAACGACCCGGACACGGGCCTACCAGTCTGCGTGATGGATGCTGCTTACCTGACGGCAGTTCGCACAGCGGCAGCGTCGGCTATCACCAGCAAGTATTTGTCGCCGCATCGCGTGGACAGGATAGCGGTGATCGGTGCGGGTCTTCAAGGCCTTTACCACGTAAAAATTCTGTCGTTGATTCACCCCGCTGCAGAATTCCATGTCGTAGATATCGATGAAAATGCTGTGAGCCGGTTGGCTGAACAGACTTCTTCCGAAGCAACAATAGTTCACGTCAAAGAGGCTGAGACCGCGATCCGCACCGCTGACGTCGTAGTGACAGCGACAAGTCGATTGGCGGGCGTGGCATTCCAGTTCGCATGGGTTAAGGAGGGCAGCTTGGTTCTGCCCGTCCATGTCCGCGGATGGTCACAGGACATAATGACGGCTTCGGATGTATTGTTGGCTGATGACGTTGAGCAATTCAAAAACTACATCATTGCTACAGGCTCTCCTTATAGGGATATTTCCAGGGTTCGTGGATCTGTCAGCGATGTTATCGGTGGACGGCTCGCTGGCAGAATTCACAACGCTGATCGCATTGCAGTGTTCAATCTCGGGCTCGCGATACATGATGTCGCAATAGGTTCTGCAATACTCGACATCGCAGAGCAGAACGGCTTAGGGACGATCTTATCCTACTAAAGGATCGTATCCTACTAAACAATGTCTGGAGAATCGGGTTGAGCCCGTTGAGCCCTTCGAAGGGGCATGACAGCCCCATCGTATGCCACTGACCTCGGTGATGCTGAGTGGCGATCCTGGCGCCTCTCTTTGACTCCACAATCCGCCGCGGGCCGCCCCGCAACATGACCTGCATTTGGTCCGGAACGCAGTGCTGTAGAGGGCGTCAGAAGGTGAAAGAGGTCCGGGACTTAGGTTGAAAAGAATGGAGAGCTTTTCGACATAATTCAATGGGAACAAAGGAGACTTCAATGAACCGTTGGATAAGTGCGATCGTCGCTGCCGCCATCAGTGTGGCCGCCCTAGTCGGGCCGGCCTCCGTACC
>NZ_RZSA01000643.1:0-3963 GCF_003998075.1 Mesorhizobium sp. M2A.F.Ca.ET.037.01.1.1
CTCCCAGAACGGCTCGCTTGTGCGGCTGCGGGACGTCGCCCGCATCGAGCTCGGCGCGCTGCAATATTCGTCATCCGCCTTCTTCGGCAAGGACCCGACGGTGGTTTTGGCCGTCTACCAGATGCCCGGCTCCAACGCGCTCGACCTGCAGCAGCGGGTCAAGGACAAGATGCAGGAGCTGTCGCAGCGCTTCCCGAAGGGCGTCCACTACGCCATGCATTACGACACGACGCGCTTCGTGTCGGCCTCGATGCATGACGTGCTGATCACGCTCGGCGAGGCGCTGGTGCTGGTCGTGGCGGTGGTGTTCATCTTCCTGCAGAGCTGGCGCACCACCATCATCCCGACCATCGCCATCCCCGTATCGCTGATCGCGACGCTGGCGATCATGTATATGCTGGGCTTCTCGCTCAACATGCTCTCGCTGCTCGGCATGGTGCTGGCGATCGGCCTTGTCGTCGACGACGCAATCGTGGTGGTGGAGAATGTCGAGCGACAATTGGAAGCGGGCTTGAAGCCGCTTGCCGCGACGCGCGCGGCGATGGCCGAAGTGACCGGACCGATCATCGCCACTACGGCGGTGCTGATGGCGGTGTTCATTCCCGTCGCCTTCATCCCGGGCGTCTCCGGCCGGCTCTACAACCAGTTCGCGCTCACCGTCGCGATCTCGGTCGGCATCTCAGCCTTCAACTCGCTGACGCTGTCCCCTGCCCTGAGCGCCGCCTTCCTGCGCCATCGCGGCGAAACCCAGTTCGTGCTGTTCCGCTGGTTCAACGCCGGCTTCGACTGGCTGTCCCATGCCTATGCCCACGGCGTGCGCATCCTGATCAAGCTGCGCTGGGCGATGCTCGGCCTGTTCGCGGCCGGCCTCGTCGCCACCTATTTCGTCTGGCAGAAATTGCCCTCGACCTTCCTCCCAGTGGAGGACCAGGGCTATTTCTTCGTCGTCATCCAGCTGCCGGACGGCGCTTCGCTCGAACGCACCGACGCGGTGGCGCAGAAGGCGCGCGACATCCTGCAGAACACGCCCGGCGTCGACATCGTCGGCTCGATCAGCGGTCTGAACTTCCTCACCAGCGCCGCGCAGTCGAACTCGGCGGTGGAGTTCGCCATCCTGAAGCCCTGGGATGAGCGCGGGCCTGACCAGAGCGCCTCGAAACTGGTCGAACAGGTGCGCGGCAAGCTCTTGCAGATGCCGGATGCGTTCGCGCTGTCCTTCGATCCACCGTCGATCCCGGGCCTCGGCACCACCGGCGGCTTCGAGTTCCAGGTGGAGGATCTGTCGGGACGCGGCAGCGCTGCGCTGAACGATGTGACGCAGGCGCTGATCGCGGAGGCGCGCAAGCAGCCCGAGCTCAATCCGCAGCAGCTGTTCTCGTCCTTCTCGACCTCGACGCCGCAGTTCAACTACGACCTTGACCGCAGCAAGGCGAAGCTTCTCGGCCTCAACCTGCCCGATGTGTTCAACACGCTGCAGATCTATCTCGGCTCGCTCTACGTCAACGACTTCAACCTGTTTGGCCGCACCTTCCGCGTGACCATCCAGGCCGACAAGGACGCGCGCGCCGACGCCACCGACATCTCCAGGCTCTATGTGCGCAACGCGTCGGGCGGCATGGTGCCGCTGAGCACGCTGGGCAAGCTGGTGCCGATCGTCGGACCCGAGACCGTGCCGCATTACAACAACAATGCCTCGGCCCTGATCAATGGCGGTGCTGCCCCCGGCTTCTCGTCCGGTCAGGCGGTGGCGGCCATGGAGCGGGCGGCAGCGAACGTGCTGCCGCGCGACTTCGGCTACGAATGGACCGGCATCACCTTCCAGGAGCTCAAGGCCGGATCGATCGCCTCGGTCGTGTTCGGGCTGGCGATCGTCTTCGTCTTCCTGATCCTGGCGGCGCAGTATGAAAGCTGGGCGATGCCCTTCATGGTGCTGCTCGCCGTGCCGCTCGCTCTGTTCGGCGCCTTCGTGGTGCTTTTGCTGCGCGGCATGCAGATCGACGTCTACTCGCAGATCGGCTTCGTCATGCTGATCGGCCTCGCGGCCAAGAACGCGATCCTGATCGTCGAGTTCGCCAGACGCCGGCGCGAGGAAGGCCTCACTATCGTCGAGGCCTCGATGGAGGCTGCGCGGCTGAGGCTGCGGCCGATCCTGATGACCGCCTTCGCCTTCATCCTCGGCGTGCTGCCGCTGATGTTCGCGACGGGCGCGGGCGCGGCCAGCAGGCAGTCGATCGGCACCACCGTCTTCGGCGGCATGGTGGCGGCGACCATCCTGTCGCTGGTCTTCGTGCCTGTCTTCTACGCGGTGATCGAACAGCTGCGCGAGCGCGGCGAAAAGGAACCAGCCGAGGGACACCACGACGCCCCTGAGCCAAAGGAAATTGAACCGACCGCCGAGCCGGCGCTTCAGCCGCTCGCCCAGGCGGCCGAATAGGATTGGAGAGCAAAATGCGTAGATGGAAAATCGCTTTAGGCGCCGCCGTCGCGGTGGGCGCAGTGTCGGTTGCAAGCGTCCACCTGCTGAATCCGGGCTATCTCGGCGGCGGCACGGCGGGCGCGGCGCCCGCCCCGGCGGCCTTCGTCATGCCGGTGCCGGTGGTGAATGTCGTGAAGAAGACGCTGCCGATCTATCTCGACTACGCCGCGCGGGTGGAGTCGATCCGCAGCATCACGCTGCAGGCGCGTGTGCCGGGCTATCTGCAGGAGCAGACCGCGGCCGACGGCAGCGACGTCAAGCAGGGCGACCTGCTCTACCGGATCGCGCCGGAGGATTATCAGGCCGCGCTCGACCAGGCGAAGGCGCAAGTGCAGCGCGATACCGCGACGCTGGAATATGCAAAGTCCAATCTCGGCCGCGGCACCGACCTCGCCAAGGCCGGCTATCTCGACAAGGACAGCTTCGACCAGCGCACCAGCAATCTGCGCACGGCCCAGGCCGCCCTTGCCGTCGACCAGGCGGCGGTGCGGACAGCCGAGCTCAACCTTGGCTATGCCGAGATCAAGGCGCCATTCTCGGGCCGGATCGGCCGCAACCAGGCTTCGGTCGGCACGCTGGTCAGCGTCGCCGGCACGGTGCTCAACACGCTGGTGCAGCTCGACCCGATCTATGTGACCTTCAACCCGAGCGAGACCGATCTCGTGCAGATCGAGCAGGCGAGGGCCAACGGTCCGATCGCCGTCGACGTGCTGTTGCCCGGCGAGACCAAGCCCAGCCAGAAGGGTGAGCTGACCTTCATCGACAACACGATCGACCATTCGACCGGCACGATCACGGCGCGCGCCACGATCGGCAATGCCAAGTTCACGCTGCTGCCCGGGCAATATGTGCGGGTGCGGCTGCATGTGAAGGAGCAGCCCAACACGCTGATGGTGCCGCAGGTGGCGCTGGGTTCCAGCCAGCTCGGCAAGTACCTTTATGTCATCGGCAAGGGCAACACCGTCGATCAGAAGCTGGTGTCGCTTGGGCCGACCGACGGCGACCTGATTTCCGTGACCTCCGGCATCTCCGAGACCGACCAGGTGATCACGGGCAATCTGCAGAAGATCGGACCCGGAATGCCGGTTTCTCCC
Source organism: Mesorhizobium sp. M2A.F.Ca.ET.037.01.1.1 (assembly GCF_003998075.1). Classification (NCBI taxonomy): domain Bacteria; kingdom Pseudomonadati; phylum Pseudomonadota; class Alphaproteobacteria; order Hyphomicrobiales; family Phyllobacteriaceae; genus Mesorhizobium; species Mesorhizobium sp. M2A.F.Ca.ET.037.01.1.1. The sequence continues at coordinate 3,571 of NZ_RZSA01000643.1, forward strand.
TTGCCGCAACCGAAACCGGCCAGCTGATAACCCCCATCAGTTTCCGGTCCGACGGTGCCCTCGACTCCCACGTCGAGGGCGCCGTTTTGTTATGAGGGTTCAGTCGGTTCCCGATGCCGGTTCCGTACGGGGCCTGCCGGGACTGCTCGCCAGCAATTCGACCAGGCCGGCAATGTCGGCGCGTTCCGCCTTCGCCGGCAGCATGAAGGCGCAATAGGGCTGGCCGAGGCGGACGGAGACGGCAGACAGCGCGATCAACCGACCTGCTTCGAGATCGGCGCTCGCCATGATCCGTTGGCCGAGCGCTATCCCCAGCCCCAGCCGCGCGGCGCCGATCTCGAAGCAGGTCGGTTGATCGCGCTGTCTGCCGTCTCCGTCCGCCTCGGCCAGCCC
>NZ_RZSA01000644.1:0-3957 GCF_003998075.1 Mesorhizobium sp. M2A.F.Ca.ET.037.01.1.1
GGAAAGATCGGAACCGCCGGTGCCGACGGCTTGCGGGTCGAAACCCTTCTTCATGTTGCCGAATTTGACGTCGCCGGTCTGCGCCATGAAGCCGTCGATGACGCGGTGGAAGGCGACATTGTCATAGGCGCCGTCGCGCACCAGCTTCTTGATCTGCGCGACATGCTTGGGCGCCAGATCGGGGCGCAGCGCAATCGTCACGTCGCCATCCTTGAGCGTGATGATCATAGTGTTTTCCTTGTCGGCGGCGACGGCCGGCCCGGATGCCGAGAAAAGGGATGCTGCGAAAAGGCCGGCTAGCACGACAAGGAACGAAGCGAGCTTCTTCAGCTGCATAGGGATCTCCGGGAAAACCTATTTGGTGAACTTGGCGGTGAGCGCCCCGGCGACAGCCGCCGGCACGAATGGGCGGATGTCGCCGCCCATCGAGGCAATCTGGCGCACGAGTGTGGCGGTAATGGTGCGCACCGAGGGACTCGCCGGCAGAAAAACCGTCTGCAGTTCCGGCGCCATCGTCTCGTTCATGCCGGCCATCTGCATTTCGTAGTCTAGATCGGTGCCGTCGCGCAGGCCGCGGATCATGATCGAAGCGCCCCGCTTGCGGGCAGCGTCGATGACCAGCCCGTCGAAGGCAACGACCTTGATGCGGCCGGCGTCCTTGCCCAATTCGGCCTTGGCAGCGGCTTCGATCAGCTTCACGCGTTCCTCGAAGGAAAACAACGGTTTCTTGCCCGGATGGATGCCGATCGCCGCATAGACGGTGTCGGCCACCGCCAGCGACGCCTTGAGCACGTCAAGATGGCCGTTGGTCAGCGGGTCGAAGGAGCCAGCGTAAAGGGCGGTGCGTTCGGTCATGGCAGGCTTCTAGCGGGCGGGCGTACGGAAGGCAAATCCGATTAATTGCGGTCATCCGTGAACCATTCCGCGGACATGAACGACGGATGAACGCGGCAATCACGAACGTTTCACGCAGCGTTCACTAGGTTGCCGCTTCAAGGGACGAAACAAAATCTCCATCTCATCGTTGTAAGCTCAGGAGAACACGCAAATGCTGATCTACATGCTTGCCACAGCAATGACCATCGTGATGCTCATCGCGACCGCCTTCGGGTTGCATCAGGAAGCAGCGCGGGTGCGCGTCAAGGCCAACACCAAGCGCCTCGATGGTTTCGCCCACCGCAACGTCTACCGTCGCCACTGATCCCCGTCATGATCGAACCGGCCCAACGGGCCGGTTGAGCCGGACGAAATCTATTCGCTCCCGCCCGTATCGTCCGCACCAGCCTCGCTCGAAGCCACGTCTTCCGCTTCTTCGTCCGACTGCGGCTCCGAAATCCGCTCCACCGACACGACCTTCTCGCCTTCGGCCGTATTGAAGATCGTCACGCCCTTGGTGGCGCGACTGGCAAAGCGTATGCCGTTGACCGGCACCCGGATCACCGTGCCGCCGTCCGAAACCAGCATGATCTGATCGTCATTGCCGACCGGGAAGGTCGCGACCAGGCGGCCGATCTCGGCCGTCTTGGAAACGTCGGTGGCGCGAATGCCCTTGCCGCCGCGCCCCGTCAGGCGGAAGTCGTAGGACGACGAGCGCTTGCCGTAGCCGTATTCGGTCACCGTCAGCACAAGCTGCTCATGCGCCTTGAGGAACTCGTAACGCTCGTCGGAAAGCTCGGCTTCCTCGCCGACCTCCTCATTGGTGAGCGCGATCTCCTCTTCCTCGCCGGCGACAAGCCGGCGCTCGGCCGCCGCGCGCTTCAGATAGGCTGCACGCTCGGCGGGTGACGCATCGACGTGCTCGATGATCGACATCGAGATGATGCGGTCGGTCTCGGCCATGCTTATGCCGCGCACGCCGACGGAATTGCGGCTCTGGAAGACGCGCACGTCGGAGACCGGGAAACGGATGCACTGGCCGGAATTCGCCGTCAAAAGCACGTCGTCATTGTCGGTGCAGGTCTCGACGCCGAGGATCTCGTCGCCCTCTTCCTCCAGCTTCATGGCGATCTTGCCATTGCGGTTGACCTGGACGAAGTCGCTGAGCTTGTTGCGGCGCACGGTGCCGCGCGTGGTAGCGAACATCACGTCGAGATCGCCCCAACTGGTCTCGTCCTCCGGCAGAGGCATGATCGTGGTGATGCGCTCGCCCTGCTCGAGCGGCAGCATGTTGATCAGCGCCTTGCCGCGCGATTGCGGGTTGCCGATCGGCAGCCGCCAGACCTTTTCCTTGTAGACGATGCCGCGCGAGGAGAAGAACAGCACGGGCGTGTGCGTGTTGGCGACGAACAGCCGAGTGACGAAATCCTCTTCCTTGGTCGACATGCCGGAGCGGCCCTTGCCGCCCCGGCGCTGCGCCCGGTAGAGCGACAGCGGCACGCGCTTGATGTAGCCGGAATGGCTGACGGTGACGACCATGTCCTCGCGCTGGATCAGGTCCTCGTCTTCCATGTCCGCGCCGCCGTCGGAGAGCTCGGTGCGGCGCGGCGTGCCGAACTCGTCGCGGACCGCGATCAGCTCGTCCTTGACGATCTGCTGGATGCGCGCGCGAGACGACAAAATGTCAAGGAAATCAATGATCTCGGCGCCGATCTTGTTCAACTCGTCGGCGATCTCGTCGCGGCCGAGCGCGGTCAGGCGCTGCAGGCGCAGGTCGAGGATGGCGCGCGCCTGTTCCTCGGAGAGATTATATGTGCCGTCCTCGTTGATGCGGTGACGCGGGTCGTCGATCAGCTTGATCAGCGGCGCGACGTCGTGCGACGGCCAGCGCCGCTCCATCAACTGCTCGCGCGCCGTCTGCGGATCGGGCGCGGTGCGGATGAGCTTGATCACCTCGTCGATATTGGCGACCGCAATCGCAAGGCCGACAAGGACATGCGCGCGCTCGCGCGCCTTGCGCAGCAGGTATTTGGTGCGGCGGCTGATCACCTCTTCGCGGAAAGCGACGAAGGCTTTCAGCATGTCGATCAGCGTCATCACCTCCGGCTTGCCGCCGTTGAGCGCCACCATGTTGGCGCCGAACGACGTCTGCAGCGGCGTGAAGCGGTAAAGCTGGTTGAGGATAACGTCGGCGACGGCCTCGCGCTTCAGCTCGATGACGACCCGGTAGCCCTGGCGGTCGCTTTCGTCGCGAATGTCGGAAATGCCGTCGATGCGCTTTTCGCGCACCAGTTCCGCCATCTTCTCGATCATCGCCGCCTTGTTCACCTGATAGGGAATCTCGGTGACGACGATGGATTCGCGGTCGTTGCCGCGGGATTCGATATTGACGCGGCCGCGCATGACGATCGAACCGCGCCCGGTGGAATAGGCGCTGTAGATGCCGGAACGGCCAAGCACGATGCCACCAGTCGGGAAGTCCGGGCCGGGCACGATCTCCATCAGCGCCGGCAGGTCGATGGCCGGGTTGTCGATGAGGGCGATGGCGCCGTTGCAGACTTCGCTCAGATTGTGCGGCGGAATGTTGGTGGCCATGCCGACGGCGATACCGCCCGAGCCGTTGACCAGAAGGTTGGGAAAGCGCGCCGGCAGCACCTTCGGCTCTTGTTCGGCGCCGTCATAATTGTCCTGGAAATCGACCGTTTCCTTGTCGATATCCTCCAGGAGTTCATGCGCGACCTTGGTGAGCCGCGACTCGGTGTAGCGCATGGCCGCGGGCGGATCGGCGTCGATGGAGCCGAAGTTGCCCTGCCCGTCGATCAGAGGCACGCGCAGCGACCAGTCCTGCGCCATGCGAACCAGCGCGTCATAGATCGAGGCGTCGCCATGCGGATGGTATTTACCCATCACGTCGCCGACGATGCGCGACGATTTCACATGCTTGCGGTTCCAGTGGTAACCGCCTTCCTGCATGGCGTAGAGGATGCGGCGATGGACGGGCTTCAGGCCGTCGCGCACGTCTGGCAGCGCGCGGCTGACGATCACGCTCATGGCGTAATCGAGATAGGAGCGCTGCATCTC
>NZ_RZSA01000645.1:0-3953 GCF_003998075.1 Mesorhizobium sp. M2A.F.Ca.ET.037.01.1.1
GGTCGAAGCCGAGCGCAAAGCTGGGGCCGATCGCAACCCCCGCGCCGACGAAGCCGAGGACAATGCTGCCCAGGCGCGACGGGCCGAGCCGTTCACGCCGCTTCCGGGCCATGATGAGCACCAGCATCACCGGCCACAGATAAGCGACGACATTCGCCTCCGCCGGCCCGATCCTGGGCATGGCGAAGAGATAAAGGACATTGTTGACGAGGAGGCCGACGCTGACCAGAAGGACCGTGCGGAACGGCGTGGCGACGAAGGAGGCGGTGCGCCTACGCATGAACGCCATGAAAAGCGCGGCGACAAAGCCTATGGCCGCAGCCAGCCCAAAGACCAGGAACGGAGGCGCGGGGCTCGCCAGCGTGGCCAGTGTCGGCCATGTCGCCCAGAAAAGCACGGCCCCCACGGCAAGGGCGGCCGCCCTGGCTCGCGGACCGAGCGGCCGCAGCCCGTCCAAGGGCAGTTGGAGGCGGAAGACCGATGCTGCAGATACTGTTTCCATACCGCCGAATAGAATAGAACTGCGGCCTGACCTGACAAGCAAGTCCTCGTGAATACCGAGCTCGGCGAGCCGATCACGCCCGCCGAAATGGCCGGTATCGCACTTAGGGACGCCAGGCGGCGCTCCGCGCCCCGAAAATCAGGCCGCGTTCGAGCCTGTCACTTGCGCCGAGATCGCGTCGGGTCCGAACTCGTCCTCGCCGGAAATCTTGAGGATCTCCTGCAGCCTAGTGCGCGCCCGGCTGACCCGGCTCTTGATCGTGCCGACCGCGCAGCCGCAGATTTCGGCGGCTTCCTCGTAGGAAAAGCCGGAAGCGCCGATCAGGATGATGGCTTCGCGCTGGTCCTCGGGCAGTTGCTCGAGCGCGCCGCGGAAATCCTTGAGGTCGAGCTGACCGTGCTGGGCCGGATGGACGGCAAGCCTGGCGGTCATGATGCCGTCGCTGTCCTGCACTTCGCGGCCGCGCTTGCGCATCTGCGAATAGAATTCGTTGCGCAGGATGGTGAACAGCCAGGCCTTGAGATTGGTGCCCGGCTGGAAACTCTCATGCTTGTCCCACGCCTTGACCAGCGTTTCCTGGACGAGGTCGTCGGCACGGTCGGCGTTCTGCGTCAGCGACACGGCAAAAGCACGCAGGCTCGGGATCGCACCGAGTAGCTCGGTCTTGAAGCTCTGGGATACCGCCGCCATGCCTCAGTCCTTTTTCTGGGCAGGTTCGGTCTGTTCCAGCTGGCTGAGCAACTGAGCGAAACGGTCCGGCACATGATCCGAGACCAGCTCGTCGTAATATTGCTTGAGCTTGCGGGCAATTTCGGAGTTTGCTCCAAGCGGGTTGCCATCCCCGTTCCGATGCCTGCTCTTGGCATCAGCCATCTGTTTTTTTGACATTTCTTTCATGTTAGCCCTAGTTTCCAGCACCGGAACCGCTCTTCGACTTCAAACCACAACGCAAGCGGAACCCTCGTCTGGTTGCCCAACCCGAGACCCCGAAACGCAGGCCTGCTAATTTAGTTCCATGGCTGGCGGAACTTTTTCCGGAAGCCGGCGTTGGTTTTCCAGGGGCTGGCAACAGCATGGCCTTGAACGTGCAACGTCATCTGAGGGAGACGTAAATAATGAGTTTGTCCGCAACCATCGCTCCGCATCTTCCGTTCCTGCGCCGCTTCTCGCGCGCGGTGTCCGGATCGCAGGAAAGCGGTGACGCGCTGGTCGCCGCGATGCTGGAAGCCATCATCGCCGACACTAATATCTTTCCCGAAGCCTCCAGCGACCGTATTGCGATATATAAGGTGTTTGCCAGGCTCTTCACCTCAGTTGCCATCCGCGTGCCGCAGGAGCAGGCTCAGACAGCCTGGGAGCAGCGGGCGGCCGCCAATCTGAACGCGATCGCGCCCTTGCCGAGGCAGGCTTTCCTTCTTGTCGCCGTGGAGGGTTTCAGCGAGGACGAGGCCGCGGAGGTTCTCGACGTCGACGACGACGAGTTCTCGGAGTTGCTTGCGCAGGCAAGCAGCGAGATTTCGCGACAGGTCGCGACCGATGTGCTGATCATCGAGGACGAGCCGCTGATTGCCATGGACATCGAGGAGATGGTCGAAAGCCTCGGCCACCGGGTCGTTGGCACGGCACGTACACATGCCGAGGCAGTGGCCATGTTCGGCAAGACGCGGCCGAAAATGGTACTGGCCGACATACAGCTCGCCGACGGCAGCTCTGGCATCGAGGCCGTCAACGAGATCTTGTCGTCGACACCGGTGCCGGTGATCTTCATCACCGCCTTCCCGGAACGCCTGCTGACCGGCGAACGCCCTGAGCCGGCCTTCCTGGTCACCAAGCCTTTCAATCCCGACATGGTCAAGGCTCTGATCAGCCAGGCCCTGTTCTTCGACCGGCAGGCCAAGGCCGCCGCCTGATCCGCTCCGAATGCTGGACCGTTTTGAGCGTCAGCGGGGCCTTCGCGCCTCGCATGACGCTCATCAGTTTGCGATCTGAAAAGTCCCTTCAAAGGGGATCGTCTTTTTCAGCAAATGGTGGAACAAACGGCACCGACCCACGTTCTTTTCCCGACATAACAAGGAGACGCATCATGCTGTACTGGGCGCTCGTATTTCTCGTAGTTGCGATCATCGCCGGCGCGCTTGGGTTCGGCGGCATCGCCGGCACGTCGGCGGGCATCGCGCAAATCCTGTTCTTCATCTTCCTCGCCTTCCTGGTGATTTCGCTCATCGCGGGCCTCTTCAGGAGAGCCTGACGCGACACTGGAAGCCGCACCCCTCAAACGGTTTCCAGCCACCGCCGGGCGGCGTCTCGAAAGAGCGCCGTCCGGCGGACCGTTTTGGAGAGCCTGCGGCGTCGGAACCAGTTGCGGATTGAAACCGTTCAAGGACCGAGTGCGGGGATGTTCCGATGCCTCCCGAGGATCCCACCAAGGACAGGACTGAAAGGCGTGACGGCGAGGTGATCGCGATGCATCCCGCCGAAAGCGGGATGCAGGTGGGGCGAGCCTTGCTTCATGCCCTGCACAATGCCGGAATCTCGGTTCTTTATCAGGATCGGCAGATGAAAACAGTCTGGGCGCGCAACATGGGCGCGCCGTGGGCCTCCGAAACCGCCGACGGCAAGGACCAGCTTTCGCCGACGCAGGCCGAACGTATAAGCGCCGTCAAGCTCAAGGTGATCGAATCCGGCAACGCCGACCAGCTCGAGCTCAGCATTCCAGGAAGCCAGGGCGTCCGTTGGTTCCAGCTTTGGGTCGATGCCGACCGCGGCGACGCCGGCGAAGTCCTCGGCGTCGTCACTACCATGGTGGAAACGACGGAGCAGAAACGTCGCGAGCAGACGCTGAAGGCATTGCTGCGCGAAGTCAGTCACCGATCGAAAAACCTCCTGGCCATCATCCAGAGCATCGCCACACAGACAGGACGCTACGCGGAGACGCTCGGTGAGTTCCTGGCGCGGTTTCGCGGCCGGCTGCAATCGCTCGCGTCCTCGCAGGATCTGGTCACATCCTCCAACTGGCGGGGAGCGGCGCTGCAGGAACTCGTATCCGGCCAGGTCGGCCGCTACAGCGCCGATCTGGCCCGGAGCCTGCGGTTCGCGGGCGACAATCCCTATCTTAACCCCAATGCCGCCCTGCATATCGGCTTGGCGATGCACGAATTGGCTGTGAACTCGGTGAGCTACGGCGCGCTGTCGCGAGCTGACGGCCATGTCGAAGTGAGCGCAAGGCTTGAACCCGAAAGCGGAAGCTCGCCCAGCCTTTTGCTGACCTGGACGGAGGCGGTCGGCGACGCGCCGCGCAATGAGAAGCGCTTCGGCAGCGTGGCGCTGGAGCGCGTCGTGCCGATGTCGCTGAACGGCTCCGCGACGCTCGAAATCGGCAAGGACCGTATGGAATACCGCCTCACCGTCCCGCATGGAAATTTCGAGACGGATTGATTGCGCCCTATGGCGC
>NZ_RZSA01000646.1:0-3952 GCF_003998075.1 Mesorhizobium sp. M2A.F.Ca.ET.037.01.1.1
AAAAATACACCGACGATCCGCGTGGGCTGGAAGAACACCTTCGCACCCGCACGCCCGAATGGGCGGCCGCCATTACGGGCCTGAGCGTCGCCGAGATCGAGGCCTTCGCAAAGCTCGTCGGCACGACCAAGAAAACCTATTTCCGCCTTGGCTATGGCTTTGCGCGCCAGCGCAACGGCTCGATCAACATGCACGCCGCCTCCTCGATCGCCGCAGTCACCGGCGCCTGGCAATATGAGGGCGGCGGCGCCTTCCATTCCAATTCCGGCATCTTCAAGCTGAACCAGGACGTGCTCGAAGGCACCGCGATGCGCGATCCGAACATCCGCTATCTCGACCATTCGCGCATCGGCCCGGTGCTGACCGGAGCCGAAGACGCGCTCTATGGCGGACCGCCGGTGACGGCGATGCTGATCCAGAACACCAATCCGGCCAATGTCGCGCCGGAGCAGCGGCTGGTGAAGCAGGGTTTCCTGCGCGAGGACCTGTTCACCTGCGTGCACGAGCAGTTCATGACCGATACGGCCAAGCTCGCCGACGTCGTGCTGCCGGCGACGATGTTTTTGGAGCATGACGACCTCTACAAGGGCGGCGGCAACCAGCACATCACGCTCGGCCCCAAGCTGATCGAACCGCCGGAAGGGCCGCGCACCAACCACTACGTCAATGAAGAGCTCGGCAAGCGGCTGGGCGTCGGCGATCGTCCAGGCTTCGGCCTGACCGAGCGCGAGCATATCGACATCATCCTCGGCAAGCGCGGGCTCGGCAGCTTCGACAGCTTGAAGGCTGAGAAGTGGGTCGACCTGCAGCCCGACTTCGACGACGCGCATTTCATCAACGGCTTCGGCCATGCCGACAGGAAATTCCACTTCCGGCCAAACTGGACAGGGCAGTCGGCGCCCAACCGGCCGCCGAAAAGCATGGGTCTGTTCGGCCCGGTCGATCGGCTGCCGGAATTCCCCGACCATGTCGAGCTGATCGAGGTGGCGGATGAGGAGCATCAGTTCCGGCTGGCGACCTCGCCGGCGCGCAACTTCCTCAATTCGAGTTTTGCCGAGACGCCGGTGTCCAAGGCAAAGGAAGGCAGACCCGAACTGCTCATCCACCGCGAAGATGCCGCCGCGCTCGGCATCGAGGATGGCGGCCGCGTCGAGGTCGGCAACCGGCGCGGCGACCTTGTACTGCACGCAAGATTCTTCGACGGCGTGAAGCGCGGTGTGGTCATCGCCGAAGGCATCTGGCCGAACAGCGCGCATGAGCGCGGCGAGGGCATCAACGTGCTGACCGGCGCCGACGCGCCCGCACCCTATGGCGGCGCCGCCGTCCACGACAACAAGGTGTGGCTCAGGGCGCTCTGATCACTTCGCGGTCTGCCATGGCCTGACAGCTCACCAACTGGGATCTCGGCCTTCCAGCTCATCGTCCGGGGCGACTTGCGGTTGGCGAGCGAGACTGGCGTAAGGGTCCACGTAAGCCATCTTGAGCGCGTCGCCCACCAACCGGGATATACCGTTGAGCGATGCGCCGATTGCAAGCCTCGCAAAGCTTCGCCGCGGCAGTTTGAGGGGTCGGCCGGTAATCGGGGCTGTGGTGAGGATGTCAGCCATGATGTCCTCCTGTGACGGGCACAATGGCAGCGCTTCCCGCCCAGGTCCTTGGCTTGAACCTGAAGAGTCCTGAACGGCTCTGAAATTGCTTGAAGCGAAGAATTCCGAACGGCCCTGACGTTCGCCTCAAAGGTCATCTTGGATTATCCTGCCCGGGAGGGTGGGTTCTTGGCGATGGACTTGGAGTTTGGGAACTATCGTTTGAGACGAGCCGAACGGCAGTTGCTAGGCCCGAAAGGGCCTGTGGAGCTTTCGGCTCGTTCCTTCGACATCCTCGCGATGTTGCTCGACAGGCCCGACGAGGTGGTCGGCAAGGCCGAACTTCTAGATGCGGTCTGGGCCGGCGTGGTGGTGGAGGAGAACACGCTTCAGGTTCACATTTCGGCGCTGCGAAAGCTGCTGCCTGCCGAGATGATCGCAACTGTGCATGGTCGCGGCTACAAATATGCAGGCCCGAGGCCCTTCGCGGTAACGGCAGATGGTATGCCGTCCAGACCGTCCATCGCCATACTTCCCTTCGACAACATGAGCGGCGACCCGGAGCAAGACTATTTCAGCGACGGGATCACCGAAGACATCATCGTCGAGCTCGGCAAATACAAGGAGTTCCTGGTCATTGCACGGAACTCTTCCTTCCAGTTCCGCGGCAAGGCGCATGACCCGGCGGAAGTGGCAAGCAAGCTTGGCGTCCAATATGTCGTCGAAGGCAGCGTCCGCAAGATCGGCAACCGGGTGCGGGTCACCGTGCAACTGACCGATGCGTCGTCGATGGCTCATATCTGGGGCGAACACTACGACCGGGAACTCGACGATATTTTCGCGATCCAGGACGAAATCACCCGGATGATCGCGGCGCGTCTGGCCCGGCAGGCCAGGACCGCGATCGCGTCGCGCGCCAGGGCCCGGCCGACCAACAACATGTCGGCCTATGAGTCCTACCTGCGGGCGCTGCAACTGGCAGCCGTCTACGACACGGTGCTCGAAGCGGAGCCATTTCTGTGCCAGGCGGTAACGCTCGATCCGCAGTTTGCGGCCGCCCACGCCATGTTGAGCTTCGTGGAATCCATCAAATACTATTGGGACTACAACAATCCCGGCCATCTGCATTCCGGACTGGAGATCGCGCGGACGGCATTGGGCCTTGATCCCGACGAAGCCTATGGGCATCTCGCCACCGGCTTCGCTCACTTGTACCTGCGCCAATTCAGGCAAGCTGAAATCAGCCTTGACCGGGCGGTTGCGCTCAATCCGAACGATCCCTTCATTCTCAGCATCCGCGCTATTTTCCTCAATCACACCAACAGGCCGGAGCAAGGGCTCGAAGAAATTGCCGAAGCCCAGCGCCGCGATCCTTATGCCGTAGGATGGTATGACGACTTCCGGGGCGTCCTGCTGACAACGGCGGGGCGATATCGCGAGGCGGCTGCCTGCTACGCGAAAATGGCGACCGTGACACCGTGGTCGCTCATTCGCCTTATCATCTGCCATTTCGAGCTCGGCGAAATCAGCCAAGCGCAAGACGTCCTGGCGAAGGTCAAGGCGCATTATCGCGGAATGAGCCTTGATCAGATCGTCGATACCGAAGTGGACTTTTATCAGGACGCCGCCATATGCGGCCGCTACCGCGAGATCCTCGATCGTGTCGACAAGGCGCAATAGGTCCGTCGCGGCTCATAGCCCGGCTACTTCGCCGCCTGCGCGTCCAGCGTCTTGATCTCTTCGGCCGCAGCCTTGCGCGCCGCCGCCTCGACACCGGACCCGCCCTTCGCCTTAGCGAAGGCGATGATGGCCGTGCGCGTGTCCTCGTCGCATCCCTCCGAGCCGACGCCGTCGACACCGGCTTTCTTCGCAGCAGCAAGCACGGAGTCGCAGGCGTCCGGCGCAAAGGCGAACTGGCCCATCATGGCGCCGAGCGTCAGCGGGTCTTGCAGGCGCGGATCGTCGCGGATCGCCTGCAGAGTGGCGCCGCCGACCGCCTTCGATTTCCGGTCCTGCGCAATCTGTGTCAGGTCGAAGATGAACTCGAATTCCGGCTTCTCGACGCCCTCGGGTTTCGACACCAGTATGTCCAGCGCGTAGCGGGTGATCTCATCCGGCATGACGACCGAGCGAATGGCCCTTGCCTGATGGTAGTTGCGCACCAGTACCCAGCGCGAGGGCAGGTCGCCGTAGCGGGCGAGAATGCCGAGCTGCTTGATGGCAGCAAGTTTCTGCTTGTCGGTCTTGGCGGCCTGCGCCTGGGCGAAGACCTTGTCGCGGATGCGGTTGACGACGTCCGGGTCGAGACCGCCGGGAGCCGGTGCGGCCTGCTGCTCCGCCGTGGTTTGCGGGCGGGGAGGGTCGCC
>NZ_RZSA01000647.1:0-3939 GCF_003998075.1 Mesorhizobium sp. M2A.F.Ca.ET.037.01.1.1
AACGCCAGGTGCGCCCGCCGCAGCGGTCCCGGCCCAGCGCGGGCGAAGGCGTGCTGCTCGAACGCTATATGCAGGCCTGGCAGACCGACAATCTGGACGGGCTCGTCGAGCTGCTGCGCGAGGACGCCATCTACCACATGCCGCCATGGCAGGAATGGTACCGCGGACATCAGGCGATCGGCGCTTTCCTGGCAAGCGTCTGGGGCAATTTTGCCGGCTATCGGGCGGTGGCCGTCGGCGCCAATGCCCAGCCGGCGGTGGGCATCTACGCGCTCGGCCGCCGGGATTCCATCTGGCGGCCGCATTCGCTGCATGTCATCGAAGCCGCCGACGGCAAGATCGCCTCGCTGACGATCTATGTCCCGCCGCTCGGCCCCGCCCTGTTCGAGGCCTTTGGCCTACCGCCGGAGCCACTTGCCTTAAGGGTCTAGTCCACATCCTCATCCGCGCCGGCCGCAGGCGCCGTCAGCAGCACGGCGGCGCCCAGCAGCGCGGCAACCAGCGAGCCGGCGAGGATGCCGACCTTCACCGCGTCCTGGAGCGCCGGGTCGCGGACGAAGGCGAGCAGGCCGATGAACAGGCTCATGGTAAAGCCAATGCCGCAGAGCAGCGAGACACCCAGCATATGCAGCCAGCCGGCATTGACCGGCAGGTCTGCGAGGCCGAAGCGGATGGCCAGCGCCGAGGAGCCGAAGACGCCGACCAGCTTGCCCAGGACCAAGCCAGCGGCGACGCCCAGCGTCAGCGGCTCGACAAGGGCCGCGAAGCTCAGGCCGCCCAGCGAGACGCCGGCATTGGCGAAGCCGAAGATCGGGATGATGAGAAAGGGCACGAGCTTGTGCAGGCCGTGCTCCAGCCGGTGCAGCGGCGAATGTTCAGTATCGTGGCTGATGCCGGGAGACCGCTCCAGCGGGATGGTGAGCGCCAGCGCGACGCCGGCCAGCGTGGCATGCACGCCCGACTTCAGCACCAGCACCCACAGGACGACGCCCAGCAGCAGATACGGCCAGAGCTTCATCGCCCGCATGCGGTTGAGCACGACCAGCAGTGCGATGACGGCGAAGGCGGCGGCCAGGTATGCGAGCGACAGGCCGCTGGTGTAGAACAGCGCGATGATGATGACGGCGCCGAGATCGTCGATGATGGCCAGGGCGGTGAGGAAGACCTTCAGCGAGGCCGGCACGCGGCTGCCGAGCAGCGACAGAACGCCGAGCGCGAAGGCGATGTCGGTGGCGGTGGGGATCGCCCAGCCGGAAAGCGCCGCCTGATTATCGCGATTGATCAGGACATAGACCAGCGCCGGCACCACCATGCCGCCGGCGGCGGCGATGCCGGGCAGCACGCGGCGCGGCCAGGTCGAGAGCTGCCCGTCGAGCATCTCGCGCTTGATCTCCAGCCCGACCAGCAGGAAGAACACCGCCATCAGCCCGTCATTGATCCAGTGCGAGACGCTGAGCGGCCCGAGATAAGCGTGGAGCACGGCGAAATAGGTCTCGGCCAAAGGCGAGTTGGCGACGATGAGCGCCAGGGCCGCGGCCGCCATCAGGATGATGCCGCCCGCGGTCTCGCCGTCGAGGAATTCGCGCAGGATCGATTTCGGCTGTTCGTCTTGCATGGGCTCCTCTCTCACCAGCCTGTTGGCCGAGAACCTGTCGTCCAATGATGCGCAGCGTCAGCGGCGATGCAAGGCCGAACGTCCGTCGCTTCGTCATCCACGGGCGAAGCAAGGAGCGAAGCGACGCAGCGCAGACCCGAGGATCCATTCCGTTACATGGGAGCGGTGCCAACGGTGCAGAATTCTGCTCCGCTGCATTCTTCGGCCAAGGTCACGGCATGGATCCTCGGGTCTTCGCGCCGCTTTGCGGCGCTACGCCCAAGGATGACGAAGTTTGTTCAGCGCGGCGCCCGCTTGGCGAGAATCCGCTGCAGGGTGCGGCGGTGCATGTTCAGCCGGCGCGCCGTCTCGGAAACGTTGCGGTCGCACATTTCGTAGGCGCGCTGGATGTGCTCCCAGCGCACGCGGTCGGGCGACATCGGGTTTTCCGGCGGCGCGGCACGTTCGCCGGAGGTGCGGGTGAGCGCCGCGAAGACGTCGTCGGCATCAGCAGGCTTGGAAAGATAGTCGATGGCGCCGAGCTTCACCGCCGTCACCGCGGTGGCGATGTTGCCATAGCCGGTCAGGATGATGGCGCGGGCGTCGTCGCGCTTTTCGCGGATGGCTGCAACGACATCGAGGCCGTTGCCGTCGCCGAGACGCATGTCGACCACCGCATAGGCCGGCGGATGGGCGCGCGCCTTGGCGACAGCCTCTTCGACGCTTTCCGCCGTCTCGACCACGAAGCCCCTGGTTTCCATGGCCCGGGCGAGCCGGGTGAGAAAGGGCTTGTCGTCCTCGACGATGAGCAGCGAGGTGTCCTCGCCCTCGACCATTGCGCCAGCCGTCTCGTCTCCGCTCATCTTATCGGCACCCTATTGACCAAAGCGCTACCCGTCGAAACGAATTCCGGCGAAGGCGCTCGAAGTCCATGTTTTTCGGGCATGCCGCTTTTCCAGACACAATTTTGGGCGACATGCTTCACTTTTACGCAGATACAGTCCCGCAAGAGCAATGTCCAATTTTTAGAGCCGGCAACAGAGCTGCCATGCGGTAATTGCAAGGTCTACGCACCATCCAGCCAAGGTTACGCATTGTCGAACATGGTGGCCGAAGCCTGATCCTGGTTGAGGAAGACGCCACGCGGCCAGACGACCTGCACCACCGCGCCTTCGCCGAGCCCGCTCGAATTGCGGAAATCGATAGTGGCGCCGGACCGTTCCAGCAAGGTCTTGGCGATGAACAGACCAAGCCCCAGGCCGCCGCCCGCCTCCGTGCCCTGGCGCGTCGACATATAGGGCTCGCCGATGCGGTCGATGATCTCGGCCGGGAACCCCGGCCCGTCATCGGTGATGGAGAAGGTGACCGTCTCATTGTCCCAGCTCCAGCTGACGGTGACCGACTTGCGGGCGAAATCGACAGCGTTCTCGACCAGATTGCCGAGCCCGTAGATGACGCCGGGGTTGCGCTGGCCGACCGGCTCGGGGCCGATGCGCTCGCCGGGCCGCAGCCGGATCGAGATGCCGAAATCGCGGTGCGGCGCCGTCACCTCCTCGATCAGCGAGGTGAGCGGCATGCGCGACAGATGCGCTTCGCCTTCCGAGGACAGGCTGGTCAGCCGCTTCAGGATCTCGCGGCAGCGTTCGCTCTGCGAGCGCAGGAGCTTGACGTCCTCGCCGTATTTCGGGTCCTTGCCGAGCGCCTTTTCCATCTCCTTGGCGACCACAGTGATGGTGGCCAGCGGCGTGCCGAGCTCATGCGCGGCGGCGGCGGCCAGCCCGTCCAGCGCCGAAAGATGCTGCTCGCGCTGCAGCACCAGCTCGGTGGCGGCCAAAGCGTTGGCGAGCAGGCGCGCTTCCGCCGCGACGCGGAAGGCATAGATCGCGGTGAAGGCGATCGAGGCGAAGACCGCCATCCACATGCCGGCGACATAGATGAAGGGCATCGGCAACGGCGCGTCTTGGTACCAGGGCAGCGGCAGGTGGAAGAACACCAGCAGCGTCGCGGCCACCATGACCAGCGCGCCGAGGATCGCGGTGAACCGCAGCGGCAGCGACGCGGCCGAAATGACAACAGGCACGGAAAGCAGCACCGAGAACGGGTTGGTCAGGCCTCCGGTCATGTAAAGCAAACCGCTGAGCTGCAGGCCGTCGAAGGTCAAGATGGCGAAGGCCGAGAGCGGGGTGAGCCGATGCGCGGCCGGATAGCGGAAGGTGAGCCACAGATTCATCCACGCCGACAAGGCGATGAGCGCGAAGCACATCGAGACCGGCAGCGGGAATTTCAGCCCATAGGCGACGACCAGCACGGTCAGGCTCTGGCCGACGATGGCCAGCCAGCGCAGG
>NZ_RZSA01000648.1:0-3938 GCF_003998075.1 Mesorhizobium sp. M2A.F.Ca.ET.037.01.1.1
GTGCTGGAGTTCGTCCGCTACCGCTTCCAGGACGTCCGGATCACCATCGACGACGGCGAGCCGGTCGAGGCGCGAATGGCGCTGGTGGCGGTGGCCAACGGCAAATTCTTCGGCGGCGGCATGATGATCGCGCCGGACGCCGAGCTCGCCGACGGCCAGTTCGACATCGTCATCCTGCGCGCTGCCGGCAAGCTCGGGCTGATAAGGGACATCCGCCTGCTCTATGGCGGGCGGCACCGCAACCATCCGGCGATCACCATCCTGCGCGGCCGCAAGGTGCTGGTCGAGCCGTTGGGCGATGCCGAGAAAAATGGCGCGCTGGTCGATATAGACGGCGAGTCGCCGGGCCGGATTCCGGCGACGTTCGAGATCCTGCCCGGCGCCCTGACCTTAAGAGGTTGAATCAACTGGCTGAGGGCTTGATTCAGCAGGTAAGGCCAGCCCATTGAAATAACTAGCTAAATTTCTACCAGACTACAGTCCAAGCTTGGCCGGGAAGCCCGGCGCGCGCAGCTCAACGCCGACCGCATCCTCGAGCAGCTTGACGATCTGCGTCGACCAGGCGTCGCCGCCATAGGCGCGCTTGCCTTGCTCGAAGATCGCGTTGACGCGTGTCGCCAGATCGAGCGGCGCGCCGAAATCCCTGCCCATGGCGAGCGCGAAGCCGAGATCCTTCAGCGCCAGGTCCATGGTGAAACCGATGTCGTAGGAGCCGTTGAGCACGAGCTGGCTTTCGGTCTCGTGGACGAAGCTGTTGCCGGAAGAGGCCGCGATCGCGTGATAGGCCTGGGCGAGGTCGAGACGGCCTTGCTTGGCCAGCATCAGCGCCTCGCCCGCGGCGACGAGATGGATGAAGGCCAGCATGTTTGTGATCACCTTGATCACCGCCGCCGAGCCGACTGGTGCATCAGGAAGGATCTTGCGCACATCGCCTCGATGGCCGGGCGATGGCGTTCGTAGAGCGCGGCGTCGCCGCCGACGAGCGCCGTGATCCTGCCCACTGCGGCCAGATGCACGCCGCCGGTGACCGGACATTCCAGCGTCTCGATGCCCTTTGCCGAAGCAAGCGCGGCGAGCCGCAAAATCTCGTCACGGCCGTTGGTCGACATCTCGATCCAGGTGCCACCCTTAGGTAGGCCCTGGAGCAATCCGTCCGGGCCGGCGAGCACTGCTTCGCTGACCCTGGGCGAGGGCAGGCAGGTGATCGCGTTGCCGGCGCGGGCAGCGGCCTCGGCCGGGCCCGCCGCCGCAATGGCGCCGAGCGCGACGAGGCACTCGACCGCCGCCGGGTCGCGATCGAAGACCGTGACGGCGAAGCCTTTGCGCAGCAGGCTGGCGGCAAGGTTGCCGCCGAGATGGCCCAGACCGATGAAGGCGTAAGCGAGGGTCACGGCATCAGCGGCGTCTGCATCATCTGCAGATGCAGGTCCAAGCCGCTATAGGGGTGCGCGTCGCAGACCGCCTCGTCTAGCTCGACGCCGAGGCCCGGCTCCTTCGACGGGATGACGTTGCCGTCCTGCCATCCGATCTTCTTCTTGAGCAGGGTGGCGTGAAAACCGTCCCACTGTTTCAGCGATTCCAGGATGAGGAAATTGGGCAGCGTCACCGCGAGCTGGATGTTGGCGGCGCCGACGATCGGGCCGCAATAGCAGTGCGGCGCCACCTGGATGTGGTAGGCCTCGGCCATGGCGGCGATCTTCTTGGTTTCGAGGATGCCGCCGGAGCGGCCGAGGTCGGGCTGCAGGATGGTCGCGGCGCGGTTTTCGATGACGCGGGCGAACTCGAATTTCGTCGTCAGCCGCTCGCCCGTGGCGATCGGAATCGAGGTGCCGCGGGCTACCTGCGCCATCACCTCGGGCATATCCGGCGGCACCGGCTCCTCGAACCAGAGCGGATCGTAAGGCTCGATGGCGCGCGCCAGGCGCAGCGCGCCCGAAGCGGTGAACTGGCCATGCGTGCCGAACAGGATGTCCGCCCTGTTACCGACGGCCTCACGGATCGCCTTGATCATGCGCGCCGACAGGTCGATGTCGATCAAGCGCGGCTGGTGGCCGTCATAGGCAGTGTAGGGGCCGGCCGGGTCGAGCTTCACGGCGTTGAAGCCCTGCTCGACATATTCGAGCGCGCAGGCGGCGGCCATGTCTGGGTCGTTATAGACGTTCTTGCCCCGCGCATCTTCCGAATGGACGCTGCCGGTGTGCGGATAGAGATAGGTGTAGGAGCGCAGCGTCTCATGCACCTGGCCGCCAAGCAGCTTGTAGACCGGCTTGTCCGCCTCCTTGCCGATGATATCCCAGCAGGCCATTTCGAGCGCCGAGAAGCAGCCCATGCCAGAGACGTCCGGGCGCTGGGTGAAGCCGGACGAGTAGACGCGGCGGAACAGGTTTTCGAGATCGTGCGGGTCGCGGCCGACGAGGTAGCGTTCGGCCATGTCCTCGATCATCCTGGCGGTGACATGCGCCGAGAAGGTGGCGTTGTAGGCTTCGCCATAGCCGACGACGCCGCCATCGGTGGTGAGCTTGACGAAGATGAAATACTTGCCGCCGATGCCGGGCGGCGGGTTGCCGACAACCCAGGTCTTGACGTCGGTGATTTTCATTTCTGATCCTCCAGAACCAGCTCGGCGCCTTTCCATCCGGTCAGGATCGAGGCGGCGTTGGTGTTGCCCGTGATGTTGTCGGGGAAAATCGAAGCGTCGATGACGCGCAGGCCCTCGAGCCCGTGCACCCGAAGCCGTGGATCGACGACGGCGCGCGCGGCGTCCGGCCCCATGCTGCAGGTCGAGACCGGGTGGTAGACCGTGCCCGAGCGCTTCCTGAAATCCTGGATGAGGTCGGCGTCCGATTGGATCGAGGGACCAGGCAGCACCTCTTCCTCGATGATCTCGGCCATGGCCGGCATCGCGGCGATCCTGCGCACGAACTTCACCGCGGCCAGCATCTCGTCGACATCGGCATTGGTCGAATAGGCGTTGGCCGTGATCCTCGGATAGTCGCGCGGATTGTTTGAGCGGATCATGATCTCGCCGCGGCTCGACGGGCGGCAGTTGGACAGGCCGATCGAGAAACCCGGCCAGGGGTCGGGCGTCAGGATCGGACGTTCGCCGCTCTTCGGGATGACGGTCGAGAAGGCCTGGAAATAAAGCTGCATGTTCGGCCGCGCCATCGACGGATCGGTGCGGAAGAAGCCGCCGGCATTGTTCATCGACAGCGACAGCGGACCGGAGCGCAAGAGGATGTATTGCATGCCGACGAGCAGCTTGCCCCACCAGGGCCGCAGGATCTGGTTCAGCGTCGGCAGCTTGCCTTTGAACGTGTAGTTGATGCCGACATGGTCCTGCAGGTTGGCGCCGACATTGTCGTTGGCGTGGACAACCGGGATCCCCAGATTGCCAAGCAGCGCCTCGGGGCCGACGCCGGACAGCTGCAGCAACTGCGGCGAGTTGATCGAGCCGCCCGAGAGGATCACCTCGCGGCCGGCGCTCGCGGTTTTCTTCGTGCCGTTCTGTTCATATTCGACGCCGACGGCGCGCTTGCCCTCGAACAGGATTCTTGTCGCCAGTGCGTTGGTCTCGACGCGAACGTTGGAGCGTGTCATCGCCGGGCGCAGGAAGGCGCGGGCGGCAGACATGCGGCGGCCGTTCCTGGTCGTGATCTGGTAGACGCCGACGCCTTCCTGGAAGGCGCCGTTGAAGTCCGGATTGAAGGGCAGCCCGGCCTGCTCGGCGGCGGCGAGATAGCGCTTGGTCAGCGGGTGCACCGCGCGCGAACAATCGGTGATATGCAGCGGTCCGCCGACGCCGCGCCATTGGTCGGCGCCGGCCGCATTGTCCTCCATCGCCTTGAAGGAGGGCAGCAGATCGTCATAGCCCCAGCCCGGATTGCCGGCGGCCGCCCAGGCGTCGAAATCCTCGCGCGCGCCGCGGATGAAGACCATGG
>NZ_RZSA01000649.1:0-3935 GCF_003998075.1 Mesorhizobium sp. M2A.F.Ca.ET.037.01.1.1
GCGGGCTGCCGCGTGGCCGTATCGTCGAGATCTACGGGCCGGAAAGCTCGGGCAAGACGACGCTGGCGCTGCACACGGTTGCGGAAGCGCAGAAGAAGGGCGGCATCTGCGCCTTCGTCGATGCCGAGCACGCGCTCGATCCGGTCTATGCCCGCAAGCTCGGCGTCGACCTCGAGAACCTCCTGATCTCGCAGCCCGACACCGGTGAGCAGGCGCTGGAAATCTGCGACACGCTGGTGCGTTCGGGCGCCATCGACGTGCTGGTCGTCGACTCGGTCGCGGCGCTCACGCCGCGCGCTGAAATCGAGGGCGAGATGGGCGACGCGCTGCCCGGTCTCCAGGCCCGCCTGATGAGCCAGGCGCTGCGCAAGCTGACCGCCTCGATCTCGCGCTCCAACACCATGGTCATCTTCATCAACCAGATCCGCATGAAGATCGGCGTCATGTTCGGCTCGCCCGAGACCACGACCGGCGGCAATGCGCTGAAATTCTACGCATCGGTGCGCCTCGACATCCGCCGCATCGGCTCGGTCAAGGACCGCGACGAGGTCGTCGGCAACCAGACCCGCGTCAAGGTGGTCAAGAACAAGCTGGCCCCGCCCTTCAAGGTGGTCGAGTTCGACATCATGTATGGCGAGGGCGTGTCCAAGACCGGCGAGCTTGTCGATCTCGGCGTCAAGGCCGGCGTGGTCGAGAAGTCGGGCGCCTGGTTCTCCTATAATTCGCAGCGTCTCGGCCAGGGTCGCGAGAACGCCAAGCTGTTCCTGCGCGACAATCCCGACACGGCGCGCGAGATCGAGATGGCACTTCGGCAGAATGCCGGGCTGATCGCCGAGAAATTCCTTGAGAATGGCGGCTCCGAAGGCGGCGACGACGGTTTCGAGGACGAAGCCGGCGCCATGTAGGGCCGGTCCAGGAAGATCGCGCAGCGGTTCCTGTTCGGCTCAGGCAATTCGTCGGCTTAGCCGGAGTTCGGCCACAATGCTGGTTTATTTGGTTATGCTTATGTAATCGCGTTCTTGAGTACTGCGTACCCGAACCGCCGGCCTTCGCGCCGGCGGTTTTGCGTTTCGCGGGCGGTGTTGAGCCGCTGCCCGCTTGCCGATTGGTCCAACTCCGTGTTTCTGGACAGGCTCAAGAGCTATCGCTAAAAGGCCCATCTATCTTCTGAAATACCAAAGCCCATTTGCCGCCGGCCGGGCCGGTGGTTCTTGCGAAAAAGGCAATGTGCAATGAGTGGCGTGAACGACATCCGGTCGACATTCCTCGACTACTTCCGCAAGGAGGGCCACGAGATCGTCGCCTCCAGCCCGCTGGTGCCGCGCAATGATCCGACGCTGATGTTCACCAACGCCGGCATGGTGCAGTTCAAGAACGTTTTCACCGGCCTGGAGAAGCGCTCCTATTCGCGCGCCGCGACCGCGCAGAAGAGCGTGCGCGCCGGTGGCAAGCATAACGATCTCGACAATGTCGGCTACACCGCCCGCCATCTCACCTTCTTCGAGATGCTCGGCAATTTCTCGTTCGGCGACTACTTCAAGGAGCGCGCGATCGAGCTTGCCTGGAACCTGATCACCAAGGGTTTTGGGCTAAAGAAGGACAAGCTGCTCGTCACCGTCTATCACACCGACGATGAGGCGGCAGCTTACTGGAAGAAGATCGCCGGCTTCTCGGACGATCGCATCATCCGCATTCCGACTTCCGACAATTTCTGGGCGATGGGCGACACCGGCCCGTGCGGTCCCTGCTCGGAGATTTTCATCGACCGCGGCGAGCATATCTGGGGCGGCCCGCCCGGCAGCCCGGAAGAGGACGGCGACCGGTTCCTGGAATTCTGGAACCTGGTGTTCATGCAGTATGAGCAGGTGACGAAGGAAGAGCGCATCGACCTGCCGCGTCCCTCGATCGACACCGGCATGGGGCTGGAGCGCATGGCCTCCATCCTGCAAGGCGTCGAAAGCGTCTTCGAGACCGACCTGTTCAAGCATCTGATCGATGCCGCGTCCTCGGCGCTCGGCCAGGGGCCGAACCAAGAGAATGTGGCGTCCTATCGCGTGATTGCGGATCACCTGCGCTCGTCCTCCTTCCTGGCGGCCGATGGCGTGCTGCCGTCCAATGAGGGGCGCGGCTATGTGCTGCGCCGCATCATGCGTCGCGCCATGCGCCATGCGCAGTTGCTCGGCGCCAAGGAACCGCTGATGTGGCAGCTGGTGCCGGCGCTGGTGCGCGAGATGGGCCAGGCCTATCCCGAGTTGGTGCGCGGAGAAGCGCTGATCACCGAGACGCTGAAGCTCGAGGAAACGCGCTTCCGCAAGACGCTGGTGCGCGGCCTCGGCCTTCTTTCGGACGCGACCGAGACCCTCAAGGCCGGCGACATGCTGGACGGCGAGACGGCATTCAAGCTTTACGACACCTATGGCTTTCCGCTCGACCTGACGCAGGACGCGTTGCGCCAGCGCAGCATCTCGGTCGACATCGCCGGCTTCACCGACGCGATGGAGCGGCAGAAGGCCGA
This sequence comes from Mesorhizobium sp. M2A.F.Ca.ET.037.01.1.1, assembly GCF_003998075.1. Classification (NCBI taxonomy): domain Bacteria; kingdom Pseudomonadati; phylum Pseudomonadota; class Alphaproteobacteria; order Hyphomicrobiales; family Phyllobacteriaceae; genus Mesorhizobium; species Mesorhizobium sp. M2A.F.Ca.ET.037.01.1.1. Next base: position 2,516 of record NZ_RZSA01000649.1, read on the forward strand.
GGCGCGCGCGCATTGGGCGGGCTCGGGCGAGGCCGCGACCGAGACGGTCTGGTTCTCGGTGCGCGAAAAGACCGGCGCGACCGAATTCCTCGGCTACGAGACTGAAGCTGCGGAAGGCATCGTCCAGGCGCTGGTCAAGGATGGCAAGACGATCGACAGCGCCTCTCAGGGCGATGCGATCGCCGTGGTCGTCAACCAGACGCCGTTCTACGGCGAATCCGGCGGCCAGATGGGCGATACCGGCGTCATCTCCGGCGAGGGCTTCTCGATCGAGGTTTCCGATACCCAGAAGAAGGCTGACGGTCTGTTTGTGCATCTAGGCAAAGTGGTCAAAGGCACGGTGAAGACCGGTGCCGCCGTCGAGCTCAAGGTCGACCATGCCCGCCGCTCGAAGCTGCGCGCCAACCATTCGGCGACGCATCTCATCCATGAGGCACTGCGCGAGGTGCTGGGGACCCATGTCGCGCAGAAGGGCTCGCTGGTCGCGCCCGATCGCCTGCGCTTCGACATCTCGCACAACAAGCCGATCTCGGCCGATGAGCTCGAGGAGGTAGAGCGCATGGCGAACGAGATCGTCGTGCAGAACAGCCCGGTGACGACGCGGCTGATGTCGGTCGACGACGCCATCGCCGAGGGCGCCATGGCGCTGTTCGGCGAGAAGTATGGCGACGAGGTTCGCGTCGTGTCGATGGGCACCGGCCTGCATGGCGCCAAGGCCAATCGGCCCTATTCGGTCGAGCTTTGCGGCGCACGCATGTCCGCTCGACCGGCGATATCGGCCTGGTGCGCATCCTGTCGGACAGTGCCGTGGCGGCCGGCGTGCGCCGCATCGAGGCGCTGACCGGCGAGGCGGCACGCAGGCATCTCGACGAACAGGACAAGCGCCTGAAGGCCGCGGCGGCGACCCTGAAGATTTCGCCGGCCGATGTGCCGTCGCGTGTCGAGGCGCTGCTCGAAGAGCGCAAGAAGCTCGAAAAGGAGCTGACCGAGGCGCGCAAGAAACTGGCTCTGGGCGGCGGCTCGGCCGTTGCCGACGCGCCGGCCGCAAACGAGACGGTCGCCGGCGTCGGTTTCCTCGGCAAGGCAGTTTCCGGCGTGGCGCCGAAGGACCTGAAGCCACTTGCCGATGCCGGCAAGAAGACGCTCGGCTCAGGCGTGGTCGTCTTTGTCGGCGCCGGCGAGGACAATAAGGCAAGCGTGGTCGTCGGCGTCACCGACGATTTGACCGGCCGCTTCAGCGCTGTCGATCTCGTTCGCGTCGCGTCCGCCGCGCTTGGCGGGCAGGGCGGCGGCGGCCGTCCCGACATGGCGCAAGCCGGCGGCCCGGATGCCTCCAAGGCAAATGATGCGATCGCGGCGGTGAAGGCGGCGCTGGAGGCAGCGTAGGTCGCTTGGCGCGGGCCGGTTCCCGATTCTGTGA
>NZ_RZSA01000064.1:0-12413 GCF_003998075.1 Mesorhizobium sp. M2A.F.Ca.ET.037.01.1.1
CTTTCCGCCCTCGCCTGGCTGTCCGGCGGCGGCATGAAGAGCAAGGTCAGGTGATAGCAGCTCTCGAAATGTGCGACTTTGCCCTCGAAGGCTGCGCGACGTTCTTCGTCGACCAGCCATGAGGCCGCGTCGGGAAAGCGCGAGGCGGGATAGCCCAAGGCTTCGATGCGTTCGGCCTCGAAGAACAATGCCCAGCCGGAGCCTAGACGTCTGAGCGCATTGTTGGCTCGCGCACAGATGCCGATGAGTTCGGCTTCCGTCGCGCTTTCGAGATCGGGGCCACGGAACCGCAGCGTCCGCTGAAAACTGCCGTCCTTGTTGAGCACGATACCCGGGCCGACGAGTGCGGCCCAGGGCAGATGGTCGGCAAGCCGGTCGGCCCTGCTACGATATTCTGAAACATTCAGCATGCCAGCCACCCCCTCAGCCGAAGGTGGCGAACAACGACGCTGGCGAAGTCCGGATCGCGGCGGGCAGCGAAGACTGCAAGCGTGTGACCAGCAAGCCAGAGTGCCAGCCCGGCAATCCACTGCTGAAGGCCAAGGCCTATCGCCGCGGCGACTGTGCCGTTGAGGATCGCCACCGCTCGCGGCGCGCCGCCCAGCAGGATCGGCTCCGTCAATGCCCGGTGAACCGGCACCTCGAAGCCTTCGATATGCTGCTCTCCGGTTGCCATCAGACGAGCGCCCCACCGCCGAAGGAGAAGAAGGAGAGGAAGAAGCTCGATGCAGCAAAGGCGATCGACAGGCCGAAGACGATCTGGATCAACCTGCGGAAACCCCCTGCCGTGTCGCCGAAGGCGAGCGTCAGGCCGGTGGTGATGATGATGATCACAGCGACGATCTTGGCGACAGGTCCCTGCACCGACTCCAGGATCTGCTGCAGCGGCTGCTCCCATGGCATGCCGGAGCCGGCGGCGTAAGCGGGGGCCGTGACAAGAAACGCGAGCGCGGTGGACGACAGAAAGCGAAGCTTCTTGCGCATGGAGTGACCTTTCAAAGCTGCTGGAGTTGCGGAAGTGTGAGCGGGGCGACGGCGTAGTCGCCGCTGCCATCGAGGCCGGTGACCTCGGCGATCGCGTCGATGCGGCGCGAAGTGCCGCGCCCGGCGATGAAGACGACCAGATCTATCGCTTCGGCGATGAGCCGACGCGGAACGGTGACGACAGCTTCTTGGGCGAGTTGCTCGATGCGATAGAGGGCAGAGCGTGCCGAGTTGGCGTGAACGGTGGCGATGCCGCCGGGGTGCCCGGTGTTCCATGCCTTGAGCATGTCGAGCGCTTCAGCGCCCCTTACCTCACCGACAATGATCCGGTCGGGCCGGAGCCGCAGCGTCGACCGTACGAGATCGGCAAGTGTGACCGAGCCCCGTCTCGTCCTCAAGGCTACGCAGTCCTTCGCCGCGCATTGCAGTTCGCGCGTGTCCTCAATCAGGATCACCCGCTCGTCGCATTCGGCGACTTCAGCCAGCAGCGCATTGGCAAGCGTGGTCTTGCCCGACGAGGTGCCGCCGGCGACCAGAATGTTGCGCCGCTCGCGCACCGCCTTCCTGAGCGCATCGGCCTGCAGCGGCTGCATGATGCGGTCGGCGACATAGTTGGCCAGCGTGTAGAGCTTTGCCGCTGGCTTACGGATGGCAAAGCAGGGCGCCAGCACGACAGGCGGCAGTAGTCCCTCGAAGCGCTCGCCTGAGGGCAGTTCAGCACTGACAATCGGATTGTCGGCATGCGCCTCCGCGCGCACGTGGGAGGCAACCAGGCGGATGATGCGTTCGGCCTCGGAGGGGTGCATATGCACGTCGGTTTCGACGCGACCGTCTCCCAGTCGGTCGAGCCGGAGCGAGCCGTCGGGATTGACCATCACCTCGATGACCAACGGGTCGGCGAGCGCCTCGGTGATCGCCGGACCTAGGGCAGTGCGCAGCATGGCGCGGCGGCGGTGGTCGGTTTCCGGATGAGAACTCATCCTTCCCCTCCCATGCCACTCTCCTTGCTAAGCGAGTGTTTGCCGGACGCGATCTGGCGGCCGACTTGCTCGACGAATTTGTCGAAACGGTCTTGGGCGATGGCTTGCGTTGCCCGATCGGGGACCGGCGTGTGTGCATGCAGCGTGATCGAAAAGCGGATGAAGAGCGCCAGGCTCTCAAGGATCATCTCGGTATCGCGCCTGACGTGAGCGAGGTCGCGGGAAAGACGGTCAAGCCTACCGCCATAGCGGCGGTCGAGCTCGTTCTCGCCACGCCGCTCAATGAAGGCCTCGATCGCCTTCGCCACCACCGCGGATTTGGTGGTCGATGGATCGCGGCTGAGATTGTTCAGCTTCTCGCTCAACTCGGGTTCGAGCAGAAACTGATGACGAATGCGTTGGGGCTTCATGCAGCTTGTTCTCGACGGGCCGGCGTTGCGCCGGCGACGGGAACAAGCATCGGGCAGACGCCCAAAATCGCTTATGGTCGTTATCTACGCTGAGATACGCTTTGGCTTTGGGCGGGCGTTCAGAAGCCGGGCACGATCTCCTTGTCGTCATCCCTGCCCTCATTGATGCCATAGGCACGCGCCGCGGTGGAAATCCGATCCATGACACGCTTGTCGGCGAGCGCCTCGCTATCATCGTCGGCGGGCTTGAACAGATCGTCCTGGTCAGGCTCCTCAGAGGTGGCAATGTCTTCTTCGGGCAATCCCGGATGGCGCTGCTGCTGAACACCGCCCTCGTCTTCAGCGGCCCCGCCGGCGTTTTCGACGTCGGTGGCCAGACGACGGTCAACGCTGCGCACCTGCCCACTCCAATCGTCCGGACGTGATGCAGGACTGTCAGCGTAGGAACCCTCGCGCAATGCCGGCGCAGGCAGCACCCGTTCGGTAAAATTTTGGTCCTCGTAGTACCGCAGCTTCTTGGCGCGGATCGGCGCCAACCCGGAAACCAGGACCAGTTCATCAGACGGCGGCAGTTGCATGACTTCGCCTGGCGTCATCAGCGGGCGGGCCGTCTCCTGCCGGCTGACCATGACGTGTGACAGCCAGGGCGCCAGCCGATGGCCGGCATAGTTGCGCATGGATCTGAGTTCCGTCGCGGTGCCGAGCGCATCCGAGATGCGCTTGGCCGTTCGTTCATCGTTGGAGGAAAAGGCAATTCGCACATGGCAATTGTCGAGAATGGCATTGTTCTCGCCATAAGCCTTGGAAATCTGGTTCAAGGATTGCGCGATCAGATAGGCGCGAATGCCATAGCCGGCCATAAAGGCGAGTGCGGTTTCGAAGAAGTCGAGGCGGCCGAGCGCTGGGAATTCGTCCAGCATCATGAGCAGCTGGTGCTTCTTGCTCTTCTTAGGATCTCCCTCCAGGCGCTCGGTCAACCGACGACCGATTTGGTTGAGTACCAACCGCACCAGTGGCTTGGTACGCGAAATGTCCGATGGAGGAACGACGAGATAGAGCGACATCGGTCGTTCGGCATCCATGAGGTCGGCAATGCGCCAGTCGCAAGACGACGTTGCCGTGGCCACCGTAGGATCGCGATACAGGCCGAGAAAAGACATGGCGGTTGAAAGCACGCCTGAACGCTCGTTCTCTGACTTGTTCAGCACCTCACGAGCGGCCGAGGCCACAACGGGATGGACCTGAGGTTTGTCCCCCGCACCGAGATGGTTGGTGGTCATCATCCGCTGTAGTGTCGCGGCAAATGAGCGTTGCGGGTCCGACAGGAAGGTGGCGACACGGGCAAGCGTCTTTTCCTCTTCGGCGTAGAGCACGTGCAGGATGGCGCCGACCAAGAGTGAGTGGCTGGTCTTCTCCCAATGATTGCGTCGCTCGAGCGCACCTTCCGGATCGACCAAGATATCGGCGATGTTCTGGACGTCACGGACCTCGTTCGAGCCTTTCCGCACCTCAAGCAGCGGGTTGTAGCGCGCGGATCCTGGATCGGTTGGATTGAACAAAAGGCAGTAAGAAAACTTCGAGCGCCAGCCGGCGGTCAGTTGCCAATTCTCACCCTTGATGTCGTGAATGACGGCCGAGCCCGCCCAGGAAAGGAGCGTTGGAACCACGAGCCCGACGCCTTTACCCGAACGGGTCGGGGCAAACGCCATCACATGCTCCGGCCCATCGTGACGAAGATAGCGATCCTTCAGCTTGCCGAGGAAAACACCGGTTGGCCGAAATAGCCCTGCCTTCCCGATCTCCTGCGTCATGGCCCATCGTGAAGAGCCATAAGTGGTGACCAGTCCGCGCTGCCGTGCGCGCCACAGCGAACCGGCGACCGCAGCTGCACAGCCCAAGAACCCGCTAGCGCCGGCAAGTGCGCCTGCTTGGTCAAAGATCTCGGGTGCATAGGCGTCGAAATGGAACCACCATTCGAACAGTTTCCAGGGTTTGTAGAGCCGCCATCCCGCCACGACGAACCACGGCGCGCCGAGTTGCGGCTGATAGCCGAGCATGTGAGCGCACCATTGCGTTGCCGCCCATACACCAACTACGACAATCACGAACACAATGGCGATCTGCCCGATCAGGAGCTTCGTGGGTGTCATTGGCTTGGCTCGCTGGACAATGCAACTTAGCATCGCCCGGTCAGTCCCAATCGCGAATGCGGCTCACGTACGATTGGATGCGATCACTCGCTATGTAATGCCGTGAATGGTCATCCGTCCGGCAGTTCCAATCTGCCCTTTATGCGACTTTCGAAGCACAACGGGAAAACGATCATCCTCTGAGCGGCCGACGAGCCGCATGCTGGCGGCCGCGCATTTCAACGCCAGCCGCTGGCGCCACGTACCGGACCAACTGGCTTGCGTGCAGGCGAGACTTTTTGACTGAGGTCAAGGACGGCGCCTGCAGCCCGTCTGACAGCGCCGGTGTGGGAATAGCCGCGATGCGCGGATTTTTTGAGCATCATACGAAGACGGTAATCGCCTCATTGCCGTGAGGTTTCCGCTGCAGCTCGCCCATTCCACATGGTCTGCGATAGCCCAGGCGCGCCATTGTGCTCGCCGACGCAAGCCGATGCGACAGCGCCGGCCGCGATTTCGGTGCTAGTCGTTCCAGACGTATCGCTGCTTCAGTCCATTCATTTGGGAATAGCGAAGCACTTTTCGGTGCTGTAGCTGGCCGACGACGATGCCAGGCGCGATCCCCTGCTTGGCCGCGAATGTCTCAACCTCATCTTCCTCGTAAGTGAAGCGGGTGATGAAGCGGGTAAGTGCTTCCGATGGTATGAGGAAATCGGACGCCCAGTCATTGGCCTCAGCCTCAAGCTCCTCCGCCACATTGGACAATCCGTTGCCTTCAAGGAAGATCGACTTGCGGCTGTGGAGGATAAGGTGGGCGCATTCATGAAAGAAGGTGAACCAGAAATGATCGTTCACCAAATGACGCGCCGTCTGCTGTATCAAAGCTCGACGGGGAGACAACCACTTGGATACGCCGCTTAGCGCGACCTTGGGCAATGCCTTTTCCAGCAAGAACACCACCCCGGCATTCGCGCAGAGTTCTTGAACTTCAGGAAGGAAATCCTCGATCGGCTTGAGAGTGAGCGTCCGTATCTCCTTCAATGCCGCAAGGAATCGGGTGCGGTCGTATTCCTTGCAATCCGCCTCCTCCGCGCGCAAGTCCCCGATACGCAGCCAAGCCAGAAGTGCTGCCTGGTTGCTCTCAAAAGACGGCGAATGACGGAAGGCTCCTGCGGCAAGCTCCTTGAAACGCTCTTGGCACGCCTCGACGCTACCACAACCGAAAAACGTCAAGACCTCGCGCACTTGGGCGGCCGCGTCGGCTCTCGACTTTATGAGGCCGCGTCTTTCGAGTTCGCCGATCGGGAAAGACCGAGCCCATTCAACATGCTCGGCCAGGGACGATTCCTCTTTTGATCGTGCAAGATGAAGCCGATAAAGGGCCTCCATACCTAGCCAAATGGAGGCGGACGTCTCTAGGACCCTTTCGAGTTGCAAGGCGGTATCAGGCTCAATCGGGGCTTTTCCCGCGATGATCTCGGCGATCAATTTAGGCGAACGGCCACAGCGCCGGGCGAGCTCCCTTCCCGAGATGTCAAGCGTTGTCAGATAGTCTTGAATAAGCGCCCCAGGCGGCAAGGCATAGTCAGGTTGGTAAGTCTGACGTTCAGGCATTGGCTGCTCCGTGTGATCGAGCGGACCTCACTGGTCTAATCCGAGTATTTGAATGGCGGTGATCTGTTCGATATCAACCGCAGTGCCATCTGCGTTCTGAAGCGATTGAAAACGCAGTCGGCGAGATTTGGCGAGATTCACCGTATAGGTCCCTTTTTCGTCCCTCAGTCGGATTGGCGGCTTGCGCGGCACCGCGACCAAGCTCGGCGCGGCCGAGAGCACCCCCATGCGAAGGGCGATCGAATGAGCGAGCTCTTGCCCATAGACCTTGCGAAGCAGGCGATAACTGTTGAAGACCGCACAGAGCTGATCGTCGCAGAAGCTGATCTCCACCGTGCACTGCCCAACTCGCGCCGAATCGTTACGCGTCAGGAAACACTCGTTTCAGCCGCGTGGCAACCCTGAAGGCCTTCAGATCACAGGCGAGTGGCTCGAACTCGCTCGATGTTGACCGCGCGTGTCACGCACAGGCAGTCGCGATGGCGGTCTTCCGGATAATGCTCGCCACGATGCGGACCCCAGAGGAGGCTGAAGAAGAACCGCGGCTCGACACCGACCTTGCCGGTCGTCAAATAGCGCACGAACTCGGTGACGATCATGCAGGCGCTGAACGTAGCGACAAACGGCACGGAAGGACGAAAGCTTTCCTCAAGCGCAGCCGACGAAAGCGCGGCCGCTTCTTCCAGCACGGAGCAGATTGGCTTGCCCACCCGAGCGCTGAGCCACTCGCGCCGCTCTGGCGCTGCGTCCGCAATATCCGCCTCGGTCAACGACCGCGTCAAGTCGGCGAGGCTTGCGGATGTCAACCCTGTCATCCGCTCCTGGACAACCTCGGCGCGCTCGCCGGCCGCAGCCTTGAAGATGCATCGCAAACAGGCGATCGACGACGACCACGGGTGTGCGCTTACCTGACATTCGAGCCGCTTGCCAATCGCGCCATCGATGACCAAGTCGGGCCACAGATCCTGCACGGCGTGGCGGGCATCGACGTTGTCGAAGCCACTCAGGACAACCGGCGGCGCACGCCATGAAGAGACTCTTCCCAAATCCTCTACCTGCCCCTGGAAAGGCGTTGCCTGAAGCTCACCGGTGAACAGCCCGGACAAGAAGGTTGCCTTCTCGACCTTCGAGGCCGTCCTGGTCAGACGCAGGCAGGTTCCCCAGTTTTCCGGGCCGTACTTCTGCCGATCCAGGATCAGGCAACGGCCCCGCAGCGGCAGTCGCGACAGCAGGTGCGCCACGCCATTGCCAATGGCACCGGCTCCTGCGACGAGCAGGTCGACATCCATCACCTGCGGTAGGACCGGTCCGGCCTCGTCATCTTGCGCGTAGGACCAGAGCGAGAAGACACAGGCGTCCAGGAACTGCCCCTTGTCGTCTCGCAGCTTCAAGAGCCTCTTGAACACCTCGCCGACACCAAGCGACGCGGCCGCCAAGGCAGCCACTGGATTCGCCACCCCGCAAGCTTGATCCACCGGCCTGGCCGTCGAGGTCACTCGCAGGGTCCATCCGTTCGAGGTGATCACGGTCCAGGGCCAGTCTGGCCGCGGGTCGCCGCCGATGGAAAGGACCGCGGCATAGGGCGCCGGATCAACCGGCAGCCGGACAAACTTCGGGACCTCGTCCCACGCATGCTGGCGCGCACAATCGCCGAGCTCTCGTTCGAGCGCTTCCAGGCCGGCCGGTAGCGCCACGACCAGTGACTTCGTCATGCGCATCAACAAAAGCAGCGCGCAGCGCGCCATCTCGCAGCCGTTTTCGGTAGCGAACGCATCGGCCGTTCCGGTCAGCAGCACCGACTGTTGCAGGAACCGTTGCGGCTCGAAGGAGGCGTCGGCCAGTTCCGACGCGGTGGCGCACAGACGGCTGAAGCGAAGGTCGTCGTTCATCTGCTTTCTCCAACCAGGATAAGCGGCACCTCGCCCGCTGTGATCACGACGCGCCATGGCCGCTCCCACCAAGCGAGCCTGCGCCACCGCGCGCCATTGAAAACGTGAAAACCGCATCGGCCTGGCGGCGTGGCGGGATCGCTCGCAAAGTGCGGCGCAACGACGGAAAGATAACCAGGCGCTCGAATTCCCGAGCGTTTGTCGAGATCCGACAAGTCGACCCATGACCCCGGATGCGAATGAACTTGGCCCACCAGATAGGCATCCTTCGCGATTGCGATATCGGTGACGTCGTCGAGCAGCTCCGGTGAAATCGACAGAAAGTCGGGGCGCCTGATGACGCCGGGACCGCGAAGACCGATCACGTGGGTGACGGTGACCACGCCGGCAAGCCGGCGACCGAGCCACAGTGCAACACCCTCGCATCCGCGCGCGCCATCCGGCGCCATTTCGGCCAAGGAGGCTCGCAGCGCAGCCGCCGGCAACAGCCATACCAGAGGACTTCCAGTCATGGCCGACACCTTCCTGCGAAATTAATATCGAGTTCGTGTTGAAGCGTTCGCACGATGAGCAGCAGGGCATTGCCGCGTATAACCAACCGCTTGGTCGGATCCGTTTTCCACTCCGGATGTGTCAGGTAGCCCTCAAGCGTCCATGTGGCACAGATATCGTTGGGCGGCCGAAAGCCGGAACCTGTCGGCCAGGCGCCCGCCACTCCCAGGCGGCCGGTAGCCGGATCCACGAAGAGGACGCTCGGCGGCAGGTCTCCCGGATAGACCTGCCACAGCAGGCGCGCGGTGAAGGACTCCTCCTCATGCCCGGCAGGCGCCAGCGTGACCCAGACTTCGAGGCCCGCCTTGCGATCAAGGTGCCACCGCGTAGCGTCATCGGCGGCGATGGCTTCCTTGAAATCGTCATCCAGGTTGAGCTCCGAGAGCTGGTTCATCAGCCCTGCTCGACATGCTGGCTGAGCTTCAGCGACAGGCCATGGGCTTCGCCGGCGATCGCCTGAAGCGTCACTGCCAAGTCTTCGAGGCGGTCCTTGTTCTTGAAAAACACATACGTGACCTGATTGCCGCCATCCTCACCCTCCTTGAGGCCGAAGAAGGTGAGCACGCGCGCCTTCAGAGAAGCCAGCGTTTCGGTCGGGGCCGCCTCCTTGTCATGGAACGGCTTGCCGGACGCCGGGTACGTCACAGTCACATTGATCGTGTGGTTGGCCATCAAAACCTCCTGGTGGGCCAAGGATAGATTCGCCTAAAGCGACATCGGCGATATAGCGCGGGATCGCGGCCATGTCGATAAAAATGTTTCTTGATAGGTAACGATTTTTTTTAGATTTACTCTCACAAACCGTTTCTAAATGGGAGGCAATGGCGAGAATGGGGGCGACGCGCCTTCTGGCATGGCGGCTTTGGCGCGTAAAGAAGTGGGATGGACGGCGCTCATAGGGGCTACCTCGTCCGGCAAGTCGAATGTGTAAATTGGCTCAGAGCCGACCGACCAGCCCCGCCCGCCGGCTGGGGACCTGTAGGAGGGCTGATGCTGTTTCGTGGGCCCCACATCCTCCGATATCTCCTGGCGCAGCTGCGGCCCCCTCGCCAGGCGCCGCCCCAGCGGCGATGAAGGCTTCCATATCGTTCTGCTGCCTTGGCGCGGGCAGCCTGGGCCGCAGGTTCGGGCAAGGACGGCGTGGTGGCGAGCCAGAAGCGGACGAACACGGCAAGCGTTTCGACGGCGACGCCTAGCGTTCCCCTTGCGCCAAGCGGCGATCGGCAATCGCCGCCTCACGACGTTCGTCCGCGTCCGGCGAGAGGAACGAAGCGACTGCGGCCTCGGCGATCAAAGCGACGCCGCTACTGCAGCGCGTTTGCGACCGCTCTAGGGAGTGCCAATAGATCGGAGGGGACGCGAGAGTTCAGCCTGGTCCGCAAAAAACGCAGCGAGATCGTCACCGACTTCTGCAACCTCAAGCAGGGCCAAGGCCGCCTGTTTTCCACCCCATGGAGAAGTGAGATGTGGCTTTGAGTTGAACGCCAGCAATTGTCGCATGCGCCGTCGGTCGAACCTATGTTCCCTCGCACCGGCCACGATTAGAGCGAGGTACCAGTCATACGGAATGCAGGTAGGATCAGGACTCGTCGCGAGATAAACCGTCGAATTCACGATCTCCTTGGTGTCGTGCCGCCGCACGGGAAATTCATCGTGGCGGTCGTACCCCTTTCCGATGCCTTCTGCGTCATCGAGTTCGCCTCGGTCTTTCACGTCGATTTCGAACAGTACACCCGGCTGCCTGATCCTTTTCCGCGCGCGGACGAGGTGGCCTTTCCCCGATCCATCGAAGCTGGGTTTTGAAAAGGATAGGCGATAGCCCTCGGCGAAGGCGACGCACACGGGCGTCGCACTCTTGCACCGCGCCTGAAGGCGCGCGGTCAGCATGTTCGATCCATAGCCGAAATAGCTGAAAGTTGGCATGTTTGAGCTATACCTCGCAGGTAGGGGCAAGGCACTACATCTCTGCGGCAGCCTGAATAACTTGGTAGGCGAGATTATATATGCTTTCACGGCCGTGGCATCGAACGCGAGACCACTCATTCTCGATCGGGCCTTGGAAGAAAGCCAAGCCGGATAGCAGGCACTCGCTCACCTCGACACCATTGGGCTTCTGCCGAAGGAGCACTTGCCAGAGGCCTCCGCCGCTTGTCCCTCCGATATTGTTGGGCATCGGCGAATTAGCTCCATGTGGAACCGGAAAGGTGAGATAATCGAAGCTTCCGATGCGCGGATCCGCGTCAACCCAACCGATCGGGCAAAATCCGGCAAACCGCTTTAGCTTCTTGAAGCCGAACTCGGGTGGAAATTCCTTCGTAAGAGCGTCCTGAAGTCCACAAAGGCACCAAAGACCTTCCTTCAGGTCCGGTGGCCCGCTCGTCATCCGCTCTCGATGCTTGTCCAAATTCACGAACGATTTCTTGGCCGTAAGACTTGAATCGAGGACTGGCTGGAGAATGACAGCCCCTAGATCAGGACCGTGCTCGTCATCGGTCCCGCGAGCAATGTTCAGATATTCAAGGGTTTCAACCTCCAATGTGTGCGCACCCACCTTTGGCGAAATGACAAGACCCAATTCTCCTGACCTGGGGAGCGCGTCCACGACGTGATGTGCTGTCAGTATGGCCCTTGTGTTTCCGATCTGCACGAGCGTTCCTGAGCCCAGAAGCTGCGCATCCGGCCAGTTCAACGATCCACTCGGTCGGACGAGGCCAATCGAGAAGGAACTCACAATTCTTCCGATCTCTCGTGCGAGGTCAGAGGATAGGTCGGTTGAGGCCACTTCGGCCATGGGGCGGATTCCTCGGGACAGCGAAACATCATTCGATGCATCACGGATCGCACGGCGAGGTTGCTGCTTCAATCGGCGGGGCAGCGGCAACCCCGCATTTGGAGTCCTCACGGTGGGACGTTCGTGGGCCGACGCGCCCCAGGAGATCCAATTTCTCGAAGCGCACGGCCCTGCGGCAAGACCTGATCCTGATGCCCCCGGAACCAGGCCGGTAGCCATTCAGGCCGCATCACCCTCGATCAACTCCATCTGCTTGTTGAAGTAGCGTTTCTCGTAAACCTCGCGGCCATTCCTCAGCTTGAACGTCGTATGGAAATAGACCACGTCTCGCTTGACGCCTGATATGTCGATGCCGGCGAGTTGCTCCATGTTTGGGCGGAGCGCTGTTGTTCTGCACTCCTCGAGCAACTTGTCGTATGAAGCGCCGAAGAAACCGCGCAACTCGGGCTCCGCGTACAGGTCATCGGCAGGTGAGAACCGCCCCGCCCCGACCCGTTCGCAATCGACCAAAGGTGCAGGGCCTTGCAACTTATGAAATTCCAGCTCGAAGCCCCTGACTTTTCCTTGCAGCACCTCGACGGGGCGACGTTTCAGTACGTCGCAGACCCGCGTGGCGTGGACTGGATCAATTCGCGGGCCAAGATATACCCTGCGTAGAGCATCATCGAGATAGTGTTTGGAGCCAACGGTGCCGGTTACGAACCGCCATTCCTTCTCGTGCGCCCACTCGATGCGCTTTCGGCTGATGCGCGATATGATTGCCTCATCGAGACGGCCCGGTCCGAAATCATTAAGACTTAGAGAAGGAGCTGCATGACGCGCATACGTGACTTCCCGCAATTTCTCTCCCTGAAAGTCACTCACGAACAAACGCCTGGTATCAAATTCAAGGCACATGCCTGCGAAGTTGTTGGCGTAGTAGGCCCATAACGGCAGAGCCTCGCAAGTCCCGGTGAACGAAATCAGGGCGAACTTGGCGATCGTTTCGTCCAGGAGCCTGTACAGGTCGGCGGTGGTTTTCCCGCTCGGAGACAGCATCGCATCGACAATGCGATCGCCAGGGC
>NZ_RZSA01000650.1:0-3927 GCF_003998075.1 Mesorhizobium sp. M2A.F.Ca.ET.037.01.1.1
GCCTACAACATAGCCGTCGTGGATCAGGGTGGCGCGCTTGTAGCATTTGCGCGTCAGGACGGTGCCCTGATCGGAAGCATCGATCTCGCCATCGGCAAGGCATTGACTGCCCGTTTGTTCGACAAGACCACCGCCTCTCTGAGCCAACTGGCGCAGCCCGGCGCGCCGCTCTTCGGCATAGAGCAAAGCAATGGTGGGCGGGTCATCATCTTCGGCGGCGGAGTGCCGGTGCGCGTCGCGGGTGAAATCATTGGTGCGGTGGGCGCGAGCGCTGGGACCGTCGAGCAAGACATTTCGGTCGCACAGGCGGCGGTCGCAGCAATCGCGCCAGCCAACGCGTGACTGAGACATTCGTGAAAGGTGCGCACCGCCGTTCCACTGTTAAGGAATAGCGACGGCAAGAAGGCGTTCGTCGAAACCGAAAGAACTCGCCTCACGCTGGCCGCTGCCGAGGCCTAATCGATGGTTAAAAAAGGTAAATTCTGGCGGACTGTCCTTTGCAGCGTTGGAAGCTACAAGTACCTTTACAGTCAATAGCCAAGTACCAGAAAAATAAGGAAGGCTCACGATGTTCGCTATCGTTGTCAACGGCTTGAGACACCAAGTCGACGTGGTGCCCGAGATGCCTTTGCTTTGGGTATTGCGCGATGAGCTTGGCATCACAGGTCCGAAGTATGGCTGCGGAATAGCCCAATGCGGCGCCTGCACGGTGCAGGTCGACGGAGCAGCCGTCCGCTCCTGTCAGGCGCGTATCGCCGATGTCGCGGGCAAGGAAATCACCACGATCGAAGCCGTTGGCAAGGGTAAGCTTCACCCAGTGCAGGAGGCCTGGATCGAGCATCAAGTGCCACAGTGCGGCTATTGCCAGGCCGGCCAGATCATCCAGGCGATCTCGTTGCTCGAATCGAAGCCCAAACCGACCGATGAGGATATCAACGAGGTCATGTCGGGTAATCTCTGCCGCTGCGGCACCTATGAACGCATCCGCGTCGCGATCCACGCGGCCGCCGAAAAGATCGGAGGGAAGTGAGATGGGCGTCACGCCAAACCTTTCCCGTCGCGCCGTCATATTCGGCTCCGCCGCTTTTGCCGGTGGTGTGGCCTTCGGGTCCTATGGTCGCGCCGAGGAGACCTCCGCCTCTCCCGCCGCGGTGAACCCGCTGGCCGCGAACCTCGGCCCGGACTCGGTCGCGTTCAATCCATGGGTCGAGATCAGCCCCGACAGGATCACGCTCATTGCGCAGCATGCCGACATCGGACAAGGCGTTGGTTCCATCCAGCCGGTGATGATCGCGGAGGAACTGGATCTGGACATCGGTCAGTTCGAGGTCCGTTTCGCCGGGCCCAGCCCCGCCTACTTCAACACCGGATTCGCGCACGAGCTCGCCCCCTTCATGGCGGCGGACCAGAGCCTTGAGGCCGAGAAGGGGCGCGCGGCTGCGCTGGAATGGCTGAGGCAGTCGGGCCTGCAGATGACCGGAGGCTCGAGCGCGATCCCAGATACCTACGAAAAGCTGCGCGTCGCCGGCGCGGTTGCACGCGAGACGCTGAAGGCTGCCGCGGCCAGGCGCAGCGGCGCCCCCGTCGCCGACATTCGCACCGAGGCCGGCCACGTCATCCTGCCGGACGGGACGAGGATCCCATATGGCGCGCTTTCGGCCGAAGCGGCGAAAATACCGCCGGTCACAAACGTCAAGCTGCGCGACCCGTCGCAGTGGCGCCTGATCGGCAAACCGATGGAGCGGCTCGACATCCGCGCCAAGGTGACGGGCGAAATTGTTTTCGGCATCGATCGCAAGATGGACGGCATGGTCTATGCGGCGGTCAAGCTCAATCCCAACAAGGGCCAGCCGATCCGGTCGTATGACGCGAGCAAAGCGCAATCGATGCCCGGCGTTCGGCAGATACTCAGGCTATCGAACGGCGTAGCGGTCATCGCGACCAACAGCTGGTATGCGATGCAAGCGGTGGATCTTGTCGAGTGCAGTTGGGAACCATCGAAATACCCGGCCGAGCAAGCGGGGCACTGGGACATCGTGCGTTCCTCCTTCACGCAGGAATTCCTCGCCAAGCAGTGGCGCAACGACGGCGATGTCGATGCCGGTCTGAAAGAGGGGACGTTGCTCGAGGCGGAGTATCGGGCGCCCTATGTTGGCCACCAGCCGCTGGAACCCCTCAACGGCATTGGCATCGTGACCGACGACAGGATGGAAATCTGGGTTGGCCACCAGTCGCCGCAATCGGTGCAGTACATTGCGGCCAAGGCAATTGGCATGAAGCCCGAACAGGTCACCTTCCACAATGAGTGGTCGGGCGGAAGCTTCGGCCACCGCCTGGAATTCGAAAACGTCAGGGCGCTTGCCGAGATCGCGAACCAGCTGCGCGGTACGCCGGTGAAGATCGTCTTCTCGCGCGAGCAGGACTTCCTTCAGGATATCCCGCGGCAGATCGCGATGGGCAGGTATCGAGGCAGCGTCAAGGACGGCAAAATCGTGGCGGCCGATGTCCAGGTGGCGTCAACGCCTCCCTTCAAGCAGCTGCTGGAGCGGATGGATATGCCGCCGAATGCCCCGGACGGCCAATTGGCCGTGGGCATCTGGAACGTGTACTACGACATCCCGAACTACCGTGCGGCGAGTTTCGAGGTGCAGGGCGTGTCGCCGACTACGACCTGGCGGTCGGTTGGCGCTTCGGCCAATGGCTTTTTCACCGAGAGCTTCATCGACGAACTGATCCATGCGGCCGGGCTCGATCCGCTCCAGGCGCGCATCGACATGTGCAAGATTCCCATCTACCGGACGCTCCTGCAAACGGTCGGCGACATGGCCGGCTGGAAGGGACCGCTGGGCAACGGAAAGGGCCGCGGCGTCGCCTTCGTCGAGGCCTTCGGCACGGCAGTTGCCGAGATCGTCGAAGTGACCATGACGGATTCCGGCATCAGGATCGACAAGGTCTGGGTGGCAGCCGATGTCGGCAAGATCGTCGATCCTGTCAATTTCGAAAACCAGGTGCAGGGCGGCGTTGTCTGGGGTCTCGGCCACGCCATGAACTGCGAACTCACCTATGCAAACGGGTCAGTCCAGCAGACCAATTACAATCACCACGAAGCCATGCGGATGTATCAGTGTCCGGTGATCGAGGTGCGCGGGTTGGAGAACGACTACACGGTGCGGGGCATCGGCAAACCGCCGGTACCGCCGGCGGCGCCGGCGCTCGCCAACGCCATCTTCGCCGCGACCGGCAAGCGCATCCGCGAAATGCCGTTCAACAAATTCATCGACTTCGTTTGAGAGGGGCGGTCATGGACAGGACTCTGATTGCCGTCGCAGTTGCTGCTTCGATATTGGCCCCTCTTACGGTGATGGTCTACGCAAAAGGTGAAGGTTCGAGGGATGCCCTGCCGTCGGGCAGCGTCAGCCGTGCGGCAGGTCTGGAAGCATGGAAACGGATCGAGGCGGTTGTTACCCATCCGCGCTGCGCAAATTGCCATGTCAACGCCGGTGGTATTCCGATTTGGACGCCCGCCGGTGAAAAGAAGGATCGTGTCCATGGCATGAATATCCATGGCGGCATAAGTCGGACCGGTGCCGAAGCCATAGCCTGCTCGACCTGCCATATGACCTCTACTCTGCCGAACGACCCGGCGCCTGCGCCGCCACGAGCAGGAATCCCCTGGCAATTGGCTCCCGTTGAGTTCCTTTGGTACGGCCAGAGCGGCACCGAGATTTGCAAACAGCTGCGAGATCCGGCCCGTAACGGCGGCCGCGACGCCGTCGCCCTGCTCGATCATCTTCGGCACGACGCATCATTAGACGGGTTTATTCCGCGAGGCTGGGAGCCTGGGAAGGGTCGCAGCACGCCGCCCGGCACCTTCGAGGACCACGTTAAGGACATGGCCGAATGGGGAGCCGCCGGGCAGCCATGCCC
>NZ_RZSA01000651.1:0-3923 GCF_003998075.1 Mesorhizobium sp. M2A.F.Ca.ET.037.01.1.1
GCGTGCAGATCGACTATGGCGGCAACAAGCTGGTCGCCCAGCGCGTGGTGTACAACCGCGACACCAAGCGCCTCGTCGCCAGCGGCGCCGTCGAGCTCATCAACAGCGACGGCACCAAGATCAATTCCGACCATATCGACATCACCGACGACTTCGCCGACGGGTTCACCAACGCGTTGCGCGTCGAGACGATCGACAAGGCCTATTTCGCCGCCGAGAGCGGCGAGCGCATGGGCGGCGTGCTGACCACCTTCCACAATGGCGTCTACACCGCCTGCGAGCCTTGCGAGGACAAGCCGGACAAAGCCCCGACCTGGCGCGTCAAGGCACGCAAGATCATCTGGAACGGCGAGAAGAAGACGGTCCGCTTCGAAAATTCGAATTTCGAATTCTTCGGCTTCCCGCTTGCCTATCTGCCGGCCTTCGAGATCGCCGACCCGACCGTGAAGCGCAAGAGCGGCTTCCTGATCCCCGGCATCGTCTACAACAACAATCTCGGCGTCGGCGTCAAAGTCCCCTATTATTTCGCACTGTCCCCGACCTATGACCTGACCGTCACCGGCAGCGGCTATACCAAGCAGGGCTTCCTCGGCGAGGCCGAGTGGCGCCAGCGCTTCAACAACGGCCAGTACACGCTGAAGATCGCCGGCATCAACCAGCAGGATCCCGACGCCTTTATCGGCACCGGCAATCGCCCCACTGTCGATTCAGGCGAGCCCGGCGATCCGAACAAGTTCCGCGGCATGATGGGCACCACGGGCCAGTTCGCGATCAACGAGCGTTGGGACTTCGGCTGGGATGTGCTGCTGCAGACCGACAAGAATTTCTCGCGCACCTACAACATCGACAGCTTCAGCGACCTCGTCCATCAGTCGTCGATCTATCTGACGGGCTTGAGCGACCGCAACTACTTCGACGTCCGCGCCATGCGCTTCGAGGTGCAGGAAGACACGCTCTCCAGCGATCCCACATCGCGCTCCGCCAAGCAGCCCTGGGTGCTGCCGTCGCTCGACTATGCGTATATTCCCGACGCGTCGGTGGCCGGCGGCCAGTTGTCGTTCAACGTGAACACGCGTGTGATCAGCCGCAACCGGCTGGACGCCGTGCTGGCTGATGCCAGCGACCCGGCTTCGATCAACAACGTGCGCGGCATCGAAGGCGAATCCAGCCGGGTGAGCGCGGAAGCCGAGTGGAAGCGGACCTTCACCACCGACGGCGGTCTGCAGTTGACTCCGCTGCTCGCCTTCCGCGGCGATGCCGGCTATGTCAACGCCAATCAGGCTTCGCTCGATGCCGTCAACCAGATGGGCACGAATCTCGGCCAAGACGTCGACATGCGCTCGTCGCTTGCCCGCTACATGGCGACCCTCGGCCTCGAGGCGCGGTGGCCGCTGCTGTTCTCGATGCCCAGCTCCAGCCATGTCCTGGAGCCGACCGCGCAGGTCTTTGTGCGTCCGAACGAGCAATATGTCGGCGGACTGGCCGTTCCGAACGAAGACGCGCAGAGCTTCGTCTTCGACGCCACGACGCTGTTCGAGCGCGATAAATTCTCCGGCTATGACCGGATCGAAGGCGGCACACGCGCGAATGTCGGCTTCCGCTATTCAGGCGCCTATGACAATGGCTGGGCCACGAATGCCATCTTCGGCCAGTCCTACCAGCTCGCGGGCGAGAACTCCTTCGCCGCGCCCGATCTCGTCAATGCCGGAGCCGAGTCCGGCCTGGACAAACGGACCTCGGATTATGTCGGACTCGTCGGCTTCAACAGCCCGAGCGGTTTTTCCGGCTCGGTGAGCGGGCGTTTCGACGAGCAGACATTCGAGGTCAGGCGCGCCGAAGTGAAGGCCGCCTATTCCAGCCTGCCGATATCGCTCAGCGCCAAATATGCCTTCATCGAGGCGCAGCCGCTCTATGGCTTCACCACCGACCGTCATGAAGTCACGCTCGGCGCCTCGACGCATCTGGCGCAGAACTGGCGGCTGTTCGGCACCGGCACCTACGACCTCCAGAGCAACGTGCTGGTCAAGGACGGGGTCGGTTTCGCCTACAACGATTCCTGCTTCACCTACATCATGACCTATTCGCAGACACGCGATACCGTAACCAAGGAAGTGTCGCAGAATATCGGCTTCAACCTGTCGTTCCGCACGCTGGGCGATTTCGGCTCGTCGACGAGCGCGATCGATACCATCCAATAACCGAGGCCGGCGCGTGGCTTGCTAGCCGGGCGCCGACGATGCTTTGGTCTTGATTTGGAGCGTGAACCCCCGAAAATGCGGTGATTCTCGGGGCCATGCGCCGGCGACATCGTTTCGCCGCATAGGACAGGCATGGGGTCGGCTGCAGCGCGCAGGCGTTCGGAGGACGCGCGGCGCTGTCGTGCCGACAAATTGGGGCGGGGAAATTGGAAGGTAAGATGAGGAAATACCTGTTTTCGGCAGGGTTGGCGCTTCTGGTGGCGGCGAGCTCGGTTTCGGTCACGGCTGTTGTACAGCCGGCTTTCGCCGCGGAGATCAAATATGTCGTCAACGGCATACCGATCACCACCGGCGACATCGCGCACCGCGCCGCCTTCTTCAAGCTCCAACACAAGAAAGGCGATGCCGCGCAGGAGATGATCGACCAGACGCTGCGGCTGGCCGAGGCCAAGCGGCTCGGCATCCGCATCACCGATGAGCAGGTCGACGCCGCCTACCAGCGCTTCGCCTCGGGCAACAAGATGCCGCTGGCCAAGCTCGACGCGATCATGAGCCAGTCGGGCGTCACCAAGGAACACTTCAAGGAATTCATCCGCGCCCAGATGGCCTGGAACCAGGCGCTCAGCGCGCGCTACCGCTCCGGCGAGGGCGGCTCGGTGACCGAGCAGGACGCCGTGCGGCGCATGCTCGACAAGGGCGGCAGCAAGCCGACGGCGACGGAGTACATGCTGCAGCAGGTGATCTTCGTGGTGCCGGCATCGGAGCGTGCCGCCACGCTCGCCAAGCGCAAGCGCGAGGCCGACGCCATGCGTGCCCGCTTCAGCGGCTGCAACACCACGCGCGAATTCGCCAAGGGTCTGATCGACGTCACCGTGCGCGATCTCGGCCGGGTGCTGGCGCCGCAATTGCCGACCGACTGGGCCGAGCAGATCAAGGCCACCAAGGTCGGCGGCGCGACACCGACGCGAGAGACCGAGCGCGGCGTCGAATTCATCGGCATCTGCTCCTCGCGTGAGGTCTCCGACGACAAGGCCGCGCAGATGGTGTTCCAGGCCGAGGGCACCAACGACAAGGACGCCGACGAGCTCAGCAAGAAATATGTCGCCGAGCTGCGGCAGAAGGCCAAGATCGTCGAACGCTAGAGCCGGAGACATAGGTCGGACCAGCCTCAATCCGTCTCCCAAATCCGAGAAATGGAGCATGATGTCGTCCGAAAACCGCAGCACATTTCTCGGCGTCATGCTCTGAGCGACAAGCATGCGATACCGCAGTCAGCCCACCCAATGAGCCCGCGCAAGACCGATGCGCCGCTGGCGCTCAGTGTCGGCGACCCTTCGGGCATCGGACCCGAGATCGCCATCGCCGCCTGGCAGGCGGGCGACAGCGCCGGGGTGCCGCCCTTCTATCTGCTGGCCGACCCGGCCCTGATCAAAGCCCGCGCCCGTCTTGTCGGCGCGAATGTGACGGTTGTCGAGACCTTACCCGGACAGGCCGCGCCTCATTTTGCCCGTGTGCTCCCCGTCGTGCCGCTCCATGCGCGCCATGTCGACACCCCGGGAGAGCCGGATCCGGCCAATGCCGCCGGCACCATCGAGGCGATCGACCGGGCAGTCGCCGACTGTCTCGCCGGCAGCGCCGCCGCGGTGGTCACCTGTCCGATCGCCAAGAAGCCGCTTTACGATGCGGGATTCGGCTTTCCCGGCCACACCGAATATCTGGCGCATC
>NZ_RZSA01000652.1:0-3916 GCF_003998075.1 Mesorhizobium sp. M2A.F.Ca.ET.037.01.1.1
GCCTCGGCCAGGGCCCGCATCTCGGCATCGGTTGCCTTGTCGGCGAGCATCGCCTCGAGATCCGCCTGCTCCTGCTCGGCTGCTCGCAACGACCGGATCTTGCCCACCATCTCCTGGATGTCGGCATATTCGGAAGCCATTTTGACATATTGATCGGCGGCAGGCCCGGCCGCCATCTGCGCTTCGAGCATGTCGAAACGCTTGACGACTTGATCCATACGGTCGCGAGGCAGGTTGATCATGGTCTTCGAACTTCGATGGAATTCACGTCAGGGCGAGTCGAAAATGGCGAGTTTCGAGAACTGGAGCCGAATGTACATTTAGGTACATGAGCACCGGGAGCGCAGAAAATCGCCATTTGCAGACCGCCCTCACGTGAATCTAGAGCGGAATAGAACGGTCGTCGGCAAACGCCTGCAGCAGCGCCCGCATCGGCGTTCCCAGGCTGGGCGCCATCAGATTGTCCTTGAAGAAGTCTTTCAGCTCCTGCAGCGGCAGCTCTGTCAGCATCGCCTTGACCGGGCCGATCGAGGCCGGCGACATCGAGATCGAGCGGAAGCCGAGGCCGATCAGCGCCATTGCCGAGATCGGCTTGCCGGCAAGCTCGCCGCACAGCGTCACCGGCGTGTTGTTGCGCACGCCGGCATCGGCAATCGTCTTCAACACCCGCAGGAACGGCGCCGAAAGCGTGTCGAAACGGTCGGCAAGCTGCGTGTTGCCGCGGTCGACCGCCATCATGAACTGGAAGAGGTCGTTGGAGCCGACCGAAACGAAATCCACCGCCTTCATAAGTTCGTCGAGCTGGAACAAGAGCGAGGGCACTTCCAGCATCGCGCCGAGCTTAAGGCTGGTGGGCAGGTGATGGGCAAAGCGCGACAGGTGCCGGACCTCCCGGTCGATGATCTCGCGCGCCTGCGCGATCTCCGACAGCTCGGTCACCATAGGCAGCATCAGCTTCAGCTCGCGGCCGCCGCTGGCTTTCAGCAGCGCCCGGATCTGCGTTCTGAGCAGGCCGGGACGATCGAGCGTGAGCCGGATCGCGCGCCAGCCGAGCGCCGGGTTTTCCTCCTGGATCGCGCCCTTGAAATAAGGCAGCACCTTGTCTCCCCCGATATCGATGGTGCGGAAGGTGACCGGCTTGCCGCGCGCGGCATCGAGGACGTCGCGGTAGAGCCGCTCCTGCGCCTCGGCGCGCGGGAAGGTCGAGGCGACCATGAACTGCAATTCGGTGCGGAAGAGTCCGATGCCGGCGGCGCCCGATTCGGTCAGCTGCGGCAGATCGACGGCAAGACCCGCATTCATCAGGAGATCGACCGGAACGCCATCCTTGGTCAGCGACGGCTTCTTGCGCAGTTCCCGGTACACTTCCTGCCGTCGGGCCCGGAACCGGACCTTTTCGGCATAGGCGGCCTCGAGATCCGACTGCGGCCGCAGGTGGATGGTCCCTTCCTCGCCGTCCACAATGATGGCGTCGCCGTTTTCCGCCATGGAAACGGCGCCCTTCATCTGGCCGGCGACGGGAATGCCCATGGCGCGGGCGACGATGACGACATGGCTGGTCGCGGCGCCATCCTCCAGCACCAGGCCGCGCAGCTTGTCGCGCGGATAGTCGAGCAGTTCGGCCGCGCCCATCGAACGGGCGACGATGATGGCGTCCTTGGGCAGCGCGGCCGCGACATCCTCGGGGCCGCGCCCCATCAACTGGCGCAGGAGCCGGTTGGCAAGGTCGTCGAAATCGCTCATCCGCTCGCGCAGATAAGGGTCTGTCATGTGCAGCATGCGGGCGCGCATGTCGCTCTGCACCTTCTCGACCGCCGCTTCCGCGGTCAGGCCGTTGCGGATCGCCTCTTCCAGCCGGCGCACCCAACCGCTGTCATTGGCGAACATGCGATAGGCCTCGAGCACCTCGCGGTGCTCGCCCTCGAAGGCGACTTCGCGCCGCTCCAGCATGTCGTCGATGGACAGCCTGAGCGAGCCGAGCGAGGACTGCAGCCGGCGCACCTCCTCCTCGCTGTCCTCGTTGAACAGGTTGGTGACGACGATGCGCGGCTCGTGCAGCACGACATGGCCGAGGCCGACGCCCTCGTTGAAGGAAAGGCCGGTGAAGCTCACCGGACGGCGCAGGTCGAGCTCCAGCCCGGGCCGGGTCAGGCGCGCGAGATCGCCGGTGGCGATCATCTCGGCGATCACCATCGCCGTGGTTTCCAGCGCCTCGACCTCGTCGTCTCGATAATGGCGCATGGTCTTGTTCTGCACCACCAGCACGCCCAGCGTGCGCCCCGCCCTCAGCACCGGCACGCCGAGGAAGGAGTTGTAGATCTCTTCGCCGGTCTCCGGCAGATAGGCGAAGGCCGGGTGCTCCTGCGCGTTGGACAGGTTGAGCGGCCGCGCGCTGGCGGCAATCGTGCCGACCAGGCCCTGCCCCAGCCGCAACTGCGACAGGTGGACGGCGTTGGGGTTCAGACCTTCGGTGGCGTAGAGCTCGAGCACGGAGTCGGCGCGCAGCACATAGAGCGAGCAGACTTCCGCCACCATGTTGGAGGCGATGTCGCGCACGATACGGTCGAGCCGCTCCTGCGGCTCCAGCGGCTCCTGCATGAGCTCGCGAAGCCGTTTGAGCAGAACGCGCGGGCCACCGGCCGTATCACGCATCGCGGCTTGTTCTCCAATGGGCATTTCGCCCGCCGCAGTTTCTCCCGCGGCCGGCGTTCACGCAACAACTGACTCAGTTCTTGCTATTGCTTATCCAGACCGTAGACGGAATGCAAAGTACGAACTGCAAGTTCCGTATAGGGACCATCGATCAGTATCGAGATTTTGATCTCGGAAGTGGTGATGGCGCGGATGTTGATCGCCTTGTCGGCCAGCGCCTTGAAGGCGGTGGCGGCGACGCCGGCATGGCTCCTCATGCCGATGCCGATGACCGAGACCTTCGACATGCCGGCTTCCGACTGCACGACATCGTAACCGACTTCGGCTTTCAGCTTGTCCAGCACGGCAAGCGCCTTGTCGACATCGCCCGACGGCACCGTGAAGGTCATGTCGGTGAACTTGCCGTCCTCGGAAATGTTCTGGACGATCATGTCGACATTGATGTTGGCCTCGGCCAACGGGCCGAAAATGCCGGCGGCGACGCCTGGACGGTCGCCGACGCGGCGCAGCGAAATCTGCGCTTCGTCCTTGGCGTAGGCAATTCCGGTGACGACCTGCTGTTCCACGATCTCTTCCTCGTCGCAAATAAGCGTTCCGGGCGGATTGAGTAAATCCCCCATTCCGGGCGCATCGGGATCGTCGAAGGACGACCGCACGAAGGTACGCACCCTGTGTACCATGGCAAGCTCCACCGAGCGCACCTGCAGAACCTTGGCGCCAAGCGAAGCCATTTCGAGCATTTCCTCGAAGGAAATCTTGGCCAGACGCCGGGCTTTCGGCTCGATGCGCGGATCGGTGGTGTAGACGCCGTCGACATCGGTATAGATGTCGCAGCGGTCGGCCTTCACCGCCGCCGCGATCGCGACGGCGCTTGTATCGGAGCCGCCGCGGCCGAGGGTGGCGATGCGGTTGTCCGGCCCGATGCCCTGGAAACCGGCGATGACCGCCACCTGGCCCTCGCCGAAGCGCTTGATCAGGAAGGCGCCGTCGATGTCGAGGATGCGCGCCGCGCCATGCGCATTGTCGGTCTTGATCGGGATCTGCCAGCCCTGCCACGAGCGGGCGTGCACCCCCATGCTCTGCAGCGTGATCGCCAACAGGCCGGCGGTGACCTGTTCGCCCGAGGCGACGACCGCGTCATATTCGCGCGCGTCATGCATCGGCGAGGCCTCGCGGGTCCAGGCGACCAGTTCGTTGGTCTTGCCGGCCATGGCCGAAACCACGACCGCCACCTCATGGCCGGCATCGACCTCGCGTTTGACAT
>NZ_RZSA01000653.1:0-3914 GCF_003998075.1 Mesorhizobium sp. M2A.F.Ca.ET.037.01.1.1
CGCGCCTCCAAGCTGTTCGTCAGCGTCATCCCGGTGCTCGGGCTCGGCGCCGGGATCGGCTTCCTGTCGTCGATCATGGGCGTCGGCGGCGGCTTCATCATGGTGCCGGCGCTGATCTACCTGCTCAAGGTGCCGACCAATGTCGTTATCGGCACCTCGCTGTTCCAGATCATCTTCACCTCGGCCTACACCACGCTGGTGCATGCCACGACCAACCAGACGGTCGACGTGATCCTGGCCTTCCTGCTGATGGCCGGCGGCGTCGCCGGCGCGCAATATGGCGCCAAGGCCGGCCAGAGGCTGCGCGGCGAGCAGCTGCGCGCGCTTTTGGCGATGCTGGTGCTGGCCGTCGCCATCCGCCTTGCCGTCGATCTCTTCGTGACGCCGCCAAATCTCTATTCGCTGTCCGCCGCGGGCCTCAACTGATGGCGGGATTGAGAGCGTTTGGAGCCGCCGCCTCGTTGTCGATGCTCTTTGCCCTTTCCCCGGCGACGGCGCAGGCGCCGCCCACCGAAAGCATCCAGATCGGCCTTTCGACCGACGCGATCTCCATCACGGCGGGCTTCTCCGGCGCCGACCTCACCATCTTCGGATCGCTGGAAAATCCCGACCCGCTGATCGCCAGACAGGGCCGCTACGACGTGGTCGTCGTGCTCGAAGGGCCGCCGCGCCCGGTCGTGGTGCGGCGCAAGGACCGCGTGCTCGGCGTCTGGATCAACCTGGACTCCGAAACCTTCGAGAACGTGCCTGTCTCCTATTCCGTCGCGACGACGCGGCCGCTGCAGGACATCGCCGAGCCCGCCAAATACAAGCAGCTCTCGCTCGGGGCGCAGAACCTCTACATGAAGCCCGCCGACGAGACCGACAGCCCGGCGACGATCCAGGAATTCACCGCCGCGCTGCGCGAGCGCAAGGCAGCGACAGGCCTCTACAGCGAGAATGTCGGCGGCGTGCAGTTCCTGTCTCAGAACCTGTTTCGCGCCACGGTGAGGCTCGCGCCGAACGTGCCAGTCGGAACCCACAAGGCCCGCGCGTTCCTGTTCAAGAGCGGCATGTTCGTCAAGGAAAGCTCGGCCCAGCTCGAGATCCGAAAATCGGGCTTCGAGCAGTCGGTCTTCCGGGTCGCGCATGATTATTCCTTCCTCTACGGCGTGTTCGCCATATCGCTCGCCATGCTGACCGGCTGGCTAGGTCGGATTATCTTCCGCAAGGATTGAAGACACGGGAAAAATGGAAGACCATTTTCCCGCAAAGGGTTTCCCTGCGGGCGATCATGCGATAAACCGCCGCCTCCCAACCCAAAGGTAAACAAGCACAATCTGTTCGGCAGAGCGGTCCGGCCATCCGGACGACGGCGCGCTTGGCGTCCCTGCCACAAGGTAACGAGGAGGCTGCGATGCAATCAGCATTCGGCGGCATCGATTTCGGCACGTCCAATTCCACCGTGGGGGTGATCCGCGACGGCCGGGCGCGACTGGTGGCGCTGGAGGGCGAGCAACCCACTCTGCCGAGCGCCGTGTTCTTCAACTTCGAGGACGGCTACACTTATTTCGGCCGCCGCGCGATCAGCGACTATACCGATAGCATCGAAGGCCGTCTGATGCGCTCTCTGAAGAGCGTGCTCGGCAGCTCGCTCGCCAATGAGAAGACCCGCATCAAGGCGCGCCAGATCGGCTTCATCGACATTATCGGCATGTTCGTCGGCCATCTGAAGAAGCGGCTCGAAGAAGACGCCGGCGGTCCGGTCGAGAACGTGGTGCTCGGCCGGCCCCTGCAGTTCGTCGACGAGGACACGGCCGCCGATGCGAAGGCGCAGGGCGAATTGGAGAAGGCCGCGCGCGCGCAAGGCTTCAAGCACATCGCCTTCCAGTTCGAGCCGATCGCGGCGGCGCTCGACTACGAGCAGAAGGTCACCCGCGAGGAGCTGGCGCTGATCGTCGACATGGGCGGCGGCACCTCCGATTTCTCGATCGTGCGGGTCTCGCCGGAGCGCGCGCGCTCGACCGACCGCAAGGCGGACATCCTCGCCAATCGCGGCATCCATATCGGCGGCACCGATTTCGACCGGCTGCTCAGCATCTCCCATGTCATGCCCGAGCTCGGCTATCTGACGCGGACCAAGGACCACAAGCGCAATCTGCCGGCGGCCTATTTCATCGACCTGGCGACCTGGCAGCGCATCAACCTCGTCTACACCGCCAAGGCGATGTCGGATCTTCGCCAGATCCGCTACGAGGCCGAGCGCGCCGACCTCGTCGACCGCTTCATCCATGTCGTCGAGCACCGCTACGGCCACGCAATTGCCGGCCTGGTCGAAAGGGCTAAGATCGCGCTGACCGACCAGTCCTCGGCCGAGGTGAAGGTGTCGCTGCCCGGCGCGCGCTTTGCGGCCGAGATCACGCGCGGAGGCCTCGAGGAGACCATCGCGAACGACATCGAACGCGTGACCGCGACGGTCAGGCAGACGATCGCCGACGCCGGCGTCGATGCCTCGGCCATCACTGCCGTGTTCCTCACCGGCGGTTCGACCGCCATCCCGCTGGCGAAGCGGGAAATCCTGTCGCTGGTGCCGCAGGCAGCCGTCATCGAAGGCGACATGTTCGGCTCGGTCGGCCTTGGCCTCGCGCTGGATGCGCAGCGCAAATACGCGTGATTATTCGGCGTTTGCCGGCGCGTCCGCCCGGCCGGTGAGATGCGCCTTCAGCGCCATCTGGGCGAGGCTCGCCTGGCGGTCGCGGTGTGTGATCATGGCGAAGTCGCGCTTCGGCAATTCCACCGGCACGGCCCTGAGGCTCCCCTCCGCCAGGGAGCGCGCGACGACGAGTTCCGAGATGATCGTGGCGCCCGCGCCGGCCTCGACCGCCTGGCGCACTGCCTCGTTGCTGGGCAGAACCAGGAATATCTGCAGCTCCGCCGGCGGAACGCCCTGGCTGTGCGCGAAATCCTCCAGCGCCTCGCGCGTGCCCGACCCGCCTTCCCTGATGATCCAGCGCAGCGCCCTGATGTCGAGGTTTCCCGCCCGCGTCATCGGGATCTCGGGATGCGAGCGCGCCACCACCAGCATCATGCGGTCCTCGTCGACCGTGGCGCGACGCAGGATGTCGGACTCGGTACGGCCCTCGACCAGGCCGAAATCGGCGCGGCCGTCCAGCACATTGGTCTCGACCTGCCTGGTGTTGCCGATGGTCACGTTCAGCTTCACCGCAGGATAGGCCTCGTGGAAGGCAGCCAGGCGACGCGGCAGCCAGTAGCTGGCGATGGTCTGGCTGGCCGCGATCGACAGGCTGCCGGCGACGGTCTGCGAGACATCCTCCAGCACGCCACGCGCAGCCGCGGCGCGATCCAGGACCGCCTTCGCCTCCGGCAGGAAGCGGTGGCCGGTCTCTGCTAGTTCGATGTTGCGGCCGACCCGGTTGAACAGGCGCACGTCGTGCTGGGTTTCGAGCGCGCGGATAGCCGCCGACGCAGCCGACTGCGAGATGCCGAGCCGCTCGGCGGCCTTGGTCATGTGGCCATGCTCGGCGACGGCGACGAAGATGCGCAACTGGTCGAGGGTCATAGCGCAACTAAGAAGCAAAATCGATCGGAATTACAAGAGCTGCTTGTTAGACGGATCAATTGCTTTGTTCTAAGTTTTTAGCTGGACTTGGAAAAAATTGGTCGCCAGAGGCCAAGAGTGGGAAATGGCAGGGCGCTTCAAATCCCTATTCGCGCATTGGAGCCGCCGGCTGAAGCGGCAGCTTGCCGGCGAGCGCTATCATCCTGAACTTCACTACATGCGCGGCCCGGGGCCTAAGACGAAGGCCAAGATGGCGAACGGCAAGAGCGTTCGCCAATCATGAGCAACGCCGCGCCGCGCGGCGCCAATTCCGCACCCTCGCAACGGCCTCTTTCCGACACTCACGCGCCAAATG
>NZ_RZSA01000654.1:0-3913 GCF_003998075.1 Mesorhizobium sp. M2A.F.Ca.ET.037.01.1.1
TCGCCAATCTCCAACGCCGCAAGCTGAGCGCCAACGGCGAAGCTGCCAATCTCCCCCCTTGAGGGGGAGATGCCCGGCAGGGCAGAGAGGGGGGCGAAGGATCACCACCCCGCGCAAATCTGCCTCACCCCAACCTTGCGTCCAGCGACACCTTGATTGCCCCCAGCGCTTTCGACACCGGGCACTCCGCCTTGGCCTTCTCGGCCAGTTCCTTGAACTTCGCCGCGTCGATGCCGGGCACCTTGCCGACCAGGGTGATGGCGCTGCCGGTGATGCCGGTGCCGGGAACCAGCGTCACCACCGCCTTGGCGTCGAGCTCTGCGGCCGGCGTGCCGTTCTCGGCCAGGAAATGCGACAGCTGCATGGCGTAGCAGCCCGCATGCGCCGCCGCGATCAGCTCTTCCGGATTGGTGCCGGATTTGCCGCTCTCGTCCTGGAAGCGCGCCTTGAAGGAATAGGGCGTGCCCTTCAAGGTCCCGCTCTGCGTGTCGAGCGTGCCCTGGCCTTCCGTCAGATTGCCTTTCCAGACGGCGTTTGCGGTGCGATCCATGGAGTCCTCCTGGTCTGTCGGGGTTGCGCCGGCGGCCGCCGGCGTTCTCCTGGACTATAGCGCGGGCGCGGCGGAAGGCCATCCTCCGGCGCGTCGAGATTCGGGTGAGGCCGCCTCACCGGAATCGACGCGCTTTCCGCCCGTGTGGTGGGCAGACCGAAAAATCTCAAAAAAATGCGCGCAAGAATGTCGACTTGCCATCGGCCCGACCGTCCTGCGGGCGGCCACTCGCGGCCGATGGAGATTTGAGATGGACAATCTGTTTGTTGCGATCTGGGGGAAGCCGGAGCGAAATGCCCGGCGAGCGGAGGAGTTCTGGCTGGATCCGCCGGCGCCCGGTTTCGGTCGACTGCTTGCGGCCATCGCTATTGTCGGCGTGGCGGCGTGCCTGCTCGACCACGTGGCCACGGCAAACAAAACTGACACCGCCGCCTTTGCCTCTTACAACGTGGCCATCGAAGGGAGCTCGAAATGAAATATGTCCTGCTGGTCTATGGCGAGGAGAAGGACCTTTACGCGCTCACCCCGGAACGGGCGGCCAGGCTCGATGCCGACTCGCTTGCCTATGACAGGGACCTCGACAGGCAAGGCAGGTTGGTCATCGCACAGGCCCTGCAATCGGTGAAGACCTCGAAGTCGCTGAGGCGGCGCAAGGGCAAGGTACTGGTGACCGACGGGCCGTTCGCCGAGACCAAGGAGCAGCTGCTCGGCTTCGTCATGGTCGAGGCGGCCGACCTTGCCGAGGCGCTGAAGATCGCGGAGCGCATTCCGCTGGCCGAGCTCGGCACGGTCGAGGTCAGGGCGATCTACAACATACCGGGGTCATAGGCGCCGGTCAGGCCGGGCATGGCGCGTTGCGGCCGTCTCACGCGGGAAACATCTTCAGGGTTTCTTCACGGACGCAACCGTTGCGTGTTGAAGCAACGCCGCATCTCTCTTATCGTGGCCGCGATTTCGGGGGAATTCGGCATGCCTATTCTTATCGCGATACTTGGCCTGCTCGGAGCGGCCGCCATCTGGTGGTACCGGCTGAAATATATGAGCGACGCCGCGCGTGAGGTCGCCGACGTCGTCGGGCGCGTCCAGGGCAACCTGCGCCGCAAGAAGCTGCGCAACCAGGCCGCGCTCTCGCCGCTGACGGCGATCGACGATCCGGTGGTGGCGGCCGCGACGCTGATCACCGCGATCGTTGCCGAGCAAGGGCCGGTGCTGCCGAAGCGCGAGGCTGTCATCCGGGACGTCATCTCGCAGATCGCGGAAAGCCCGAAGAAGACCGACGAGGCGGTCGTCTACGCAAAATGGGCTGCAGCGCAGGTCGACGACACGACGATCGTCATCGACAAGCTGGCGCCGTTCCTGCGCGGCCGTCTCGACCCGCATGAGCGTGACGACCTGCTCAGCATGCTGAACCGTGTCGCGCAAGGCGGCGAGCAGAGCCTCAGGATACCCGACCAGCGGATGCTGAGGCTGCGGCAGAAGCTGGGTTTTGAGGTGAACTAGAATTCAGGTGAGGCCGGCCTGCAAATGCCGGCTCCCTGCGCTTCCGGTGCTCACGTACTTTCAAGTACGCTCCGCTCCGGTTCTCGGGATCCGCCATTTTCGACTCGGCCTGACCTGAATTTCACCGCGCGGCGACGACCGTATCGCCTGCCTTCGTGATGGAGCGAAACGCCTCTCGCGTCGTCATTCTATGGCGGAGCAAGGAGCGAAGCGACGCGCGCAGACCATAGAATCCATTCCGTGACATCGGAGCGCCGCATCGGTGCAAATTCTGCGTCGCTGCGTTCCTTGGCGGAGGGAACGGAATGGATCCTCGGGTCTGCGCTCCGCTTCGCGTCACTCCGCCCGTGGATGACGAAATGAGAGGCGCTGCCGCTATTCCTCCAGGAAAGGGTTCAGATCGCCTCGCCCTTGAGCAGCCTCGGCGTGTCGCCGGAGAGGCCCGAGGCCTGGCGGATGAAGAAATCCTTCAGCCTGGGCATGCGCTCGACCAGCCCGAGGCCGAGATCGCGGACGGCGCGCAGCGGGCCAATGTCGTTGGAAAACAAACGGTTCAAGACATCGGTGGTGACGCCCATCTGCAGCGTGTCGAAGCGGCGCCATTGCTGGTAGCGCTCGAGCACGTCGAGGGCGCCGATGTCCTGGCCGAGCCGGTCGGCCTCGACGATGACTTCGGCGAGCGCGGCGACATCCTTGAAGCCGAGATTGAGGCCCTGGCCGGCGATCGGGTGGATGCCGTGCGCGGCGTCGCCGGCGAGCGCGATGCGCGGCGCGACGAAGGCGCGGGCCAGCGTCAGGCCGAGCGGCCAGGCGCGCGGCTTGTCGACGACCCTTATTTCGCCGAGCTTCAGGCCGAAGCGCTGCTCCAGATCGTGCTCGAAGACGAACTCGTCGCCCTCGACCAGAGCCTTGGCGTCTTGCGTGCGCTCCACCCAGACGATCGACGAGCGATTGGTTCCGTCCTTGTCCGGCTTCAGCGGCAGTGTCGCGAAGGGGCCGGCTGGCAGGAAATGCTCCTCGGCGCGGCCGTTGTGCGGGCGCTCATGCGCCACCGTGCAGACGATGCCGGACTGGCCGTATTCCCATTTGACGGTCTTGATGCCGGCCAGGTCGCGCAGCCTGGAGTTGACGCCGTCGGCGGCAATCAGCAGCCGCGCCTTCATCGCCGCGCCGTCGGCCAGATGCACCGTGATGCCGGCGCCGTTGACGTCGAAGGCGCTGACCGCGACGCCTTCGATGATATCGATGCCGAGCTTTTCGGCGCGGCGGCGCAGCGCGCCGTTCAAGTCACGGTTGGCGACCATGTGGGCGAAAGGCTCGCCCGGCGCCACCTCGCCGTCGAAGGTCAGGAACACCGGGCGCACCGGGTCGGCGGCGCGCGAATCGGTGATGATCATTTCGGTGATTGCCTGCGCTTCCGGCGCGATTTCGTCCCAGACACCGAGCTGCTCCAGCATGCGGCTGGCGGCGGCGGCGATGGCCGAGGCGCGCCCGTCCCGTTGCCAGACGCCCGCAGGCGCGGCGTCGACGACGGCGATGGCGAGGCCCGGCCGCGCCTGCTTCAGCGACACGGCCGCGGTGAGGCCGACATAAGCCGCGCCGGCGATGAGCACGTCGAGCGGCGCTTCGCGGTTCGCATCGGCCTTTGCTCCATCCGGCTTGCGGTCGACCATGGCATCATCCTTTCGCGGCTTCGTCGCGCCGCCGCTTGCGGCCTTGACTGGCCGTACATCCTGTCCGAAACCGGCCATGGCGCATCCCTTGAAGGATTTCAGACATGACGGCGGCCATGGACGAGCTTCTCGACATTCTCGACCTCGAGCAGCTCGAACACAATCTGTATCGTGGTCGCAGCCCAAAGGT
>NZ_RZSA01000655.1:0-3910 GCF_003998075.1 Mesorhizobium sp. M2A.F.Ca.ET.037.01.1.1
CAATGCGGGCATGAAACGCCGGTCGCGTATTTCGGCGACAGCCGGTCCTCGACCGTCAGCGGATGCCGGCAGGCGCGGCAGAGCTCCGCCTCGCCCTCGGTCAGGCCATGCGAGACGGACACCCGCTCGTCGAACACAAAACACTCGCCCTGCCACAGGCTCTCTTCGGCCGGCACCTCTTCGAGATATTTCAAGATACCGCCCTTGAGATGGAAGAC
This sequence comes from Mesorhizobium sp. M2A.F.Ca.ET.037.01.1.1, assembly GCF_003998075.1. Taxonomy (NCBI): domain Bacteria; kingdom Pseudomonadati; phylum Pseudomonadota; class Alphaproteobacteria; order Hyphomicrobiales; family Phyllobacteriaceae; genus Mesorhizobium; species Mesorhizobium sp. M2A.F.Ca.ET.037.01.1.1. Next base: position 219 of record NZ_RZSA01000655.1, read on the forward strand.
GTTCTTGAGGCCGAGCGACTTCACATAGGCTGTCGCCTTCTCGCAGCGAATGCCGCCGGTGCAGAACATCGCCACTTTGCGGCCTTCGAGCTCTTCACGGTGCTCTTCCACCCAGGCCGGGAACTCGCGGAAGCTGGAGGTCCTCGGGTCGACCGCGCCCGTGAAGGTGCCGAGCGAGACTTCATAGGCGTTGCGCGTGTCGATGACGACGGTGTCGGCGTCCGAGATCAGCGCATTCCAGTTGGCCGGCGCGACATAGGTGCCGGCGCTGGTTGCCGGATCGATATCCTCGACGCCCATGGTGACGATCTCCCGCTTCAGCCGCACCTTCATGCGGTGGAACGGCATCTCGGCGGCGCTGCTGTATTTGACTTCCAGCCCGGCAAGGCCTTCGATGGCCTGCAGATGGTCCACAAGCGCGGCAATCGCTTCCTCGCTGCCGGCAACGGTGCCATTGATGCCTTCATGCGCCAGAAGCAGTGTGCCCTTGATGCCGCGCCCGCAACAGAAGGCGGCGAGCGGCGCGCGCAGGGCCTCGTATCCGTCGAGCCGCGCGAATTTGTAAAGCGCGGCGACCTGGATGGGCTGAAATTCCTTGGTTGTCGTCATGGCCATGCCACTAGACTGTGGTCAAAGCGGTTTCAAGGCAAAGGAAGTTCAGGCGACGCACGATCCGCCGCGCGGCATCGCGACACGCCGGGCTTCGTGGACTTGGACGGACCCTTCTGCTAATCGGTTTAAAACATAGAAACGGAGACCAGCACATGACCAGCAAGACCGAAAAGCTCCTGTCGCTCCTCAACGGTCAGCCGGTCATCCCGGTGCTCAAGATCGCCAATGTCGCCGATGCCGTGCCGCTCGCTCGCGCTTTGTCGCGCGGCGGGTTGCGGGCCATCGAGATCACACTGCGCACCGCCGACGCGCTGGAAGCGATCCGACGCGTCGCGGCCGAGGTCGAGGACGCGATTGTCGGCGCCGGCACCATCCTCGATGCCAGGCAGTTCGAAGAAGCAGCCCGCGCCGGCTCGACATTCATCGTCAGCCCCGGCATCACCAGCCAGCTTCTCGAGGCGGCCAAGGACAGCCCCGTGCCGCTGCTGCCCGGCGCGATCACGCCCGGCGAGATCATGGCCGCGCGCGAAGCCGGCCTGCGCTTCCTGAAGTTCTTCCCGGCCGAGCAGTCCGGCGGCATCGCTTCGCTGAAAGCTTTCGCCTCGCCGCTGGCGGACGTGAAATTCTGCCCGACCGGCGGCATAATGGCCAAGAACGCCGCCGACTATCTGAGCCTGCCCAACGTCATCTGCGTCGGCGGCTCCTGGGTGGCGCCCGACGATCTCATCAAGGCCGGCAAGTGGGACGAGATCGAAGCGCTGGCGCGTGACGCGAGCAAGCTCAAGAAGTAATCAACTTACCAGGGCAGCGGGCCGTTCTCATCGAAGTAACCGCCTGTCGGTCCACCAGGCTCCAGCGTCGCCAGCCGCACGATGATCTCGACCGCCTGCTGCACCGTGCGGCCGCCTCTGTGGGCGTTGAGGTCCGTCGCGGTGTAGCCGGGAGCGGCGGCATTGACCATGATGCCGTGCGGCGCAAGTTCCCTGGCGAAGGCGAGCGAAATGGCGTTGAGCGCGGTCTTCGAGCTGCCATAACCCATGACGTTGGGCGACTGGCTGTTGCCGGACGCGCGCGCCAGCGATCCGAGATAGCTGCTCACCATGACGATGCGGGCGGCGGGAGATGCCAGGAGCAGCGGCAGGAATGCCTGGGTGACCCGCACCGACCCGAAGACGTTGACGTCATAGGTAGCTTTCATGTCCGCGATGTGCTCCTGGCTCGGCGGTGGCTGATAGCGACCGTCCGGGGCCAGCGCCTCGACATAGCCGGGTGCGATGCCGGCATTGTTGACCAGCACATCCAGGCCGGGCGCCCGCGCTGCGACAGTCTTGGCCGCGGCCGCCACGCTGTCGTCGATGGCGACATCGAGCGCGAGCCACTCGACATCAAACCCCTCATCACGCAATGCCTGCGCCGCGGTCTCGCCACGTTCGGCGTCGCGCGCGCCGAGCCACACCTTGTAATCCAGTGCCGCCAGCCGCCGGACGGTCTCACGACCGATGCCCTTGTTGGCGCCGGTCACCAGCGCGTTCTTTCTCGTCGTCATGTCCATGTCTCCTTCGATGACCCAGAGATGACGTGAACCGGCTCGCTTCGCGCGCCAAAAGCTCTCAGCCTCTTGCCTAATCCTCTCAGGTTCGTGTCTTCGCGGGCGCGTCAGCGCCTCGCTTGGTTGCTTGGCCGCGATGGATCGGCAATGCTGGAAAGATGAGTGACATATTGCAGGAATTGGTCGCCATGGCCGGGCGCCACGCGCGGGGGCGGCGGACGAAGACGGCCATTCCGCGCGTCACCATCGGCCGCAGCGAGCTTCCGACGCCGCCGCTGCCCGAGCTCTGCCAGCCGACCGCGCTTCTGGTCCTGCAGGGGACCAAAACGGTGCTGATCGGCGACCGCACGCTTGCCTACAGCGCCGGCAGCTATTTCGTGTACGCGGTGGAGGCGCCCGCCACCAGCCAGTTGATCGAAGCCAGCAGAGCCTGTCCCTACATGGCTCTCGCCTTCGCCATCGATATCGAGCTGATCGCCGGGCTGCTTATCGACCATCGACCGGCGATAGACGGCGACAGCTTCGTCACCAACCCGGCCGATGACGACTTGCTCGACGCCTGGCGACGGCTGCTGCGGCTGCTCGATCGGCCGGAAGAGATTCCGGTTCTCGCGCCCATGCTCGAACGCGAGATCGCGTTCAGGCTCTTGCAAGGCCCGCAGGGCGAAAAGCTGCGCCAGCTCGCGCGCGCCGATGGCCGCCTGTCGCAGATCCGCCGCGCCACCGCCTGGATCCGGTCGCATTACAACGAGCCGATCGATGTGACGCAGCTGGCCGAGCTCTCGCATATGAGCAACGCCGCCTTTCATCGCCATTTCAAGGCGGCGACCGCGATGAGCCCGATCCAGTATCAGAAGCAGCTCCGCCTTTTGGAAGCGCGCCATCTGCTGATTGCCCAACCGGGCAGCGCGGCGCAGGTTGCTTTCACCGTCGGCTACGAAAGCGCCTCCCAGTTCAGCCGCGAATATGCGCGCCAGTTCGGGCTGCCTCCGGCGCGTGACGCCGCGCGGCTTCTGGCCATGGGCGAAGCGGCCGCGCTGGAAATCGACTGAACATTAAAATACGGCCGGCTGGGCGCCCACCTCCTCACGGGAAGTTCAAGCCGATGCAGCTTGCGCAATGCCAGATAACGCCAACCGATGACTGGTTCCCGCTCATGGATTCGAACCACGATTCACGCCTTCAAAGGGCGCTGTCCTACCATTAGACGAAGCGGGAGGCTGACGGTCTGGGCGCGACATGAAAAACAAAAGCCGCGCTTCAAGTCCAGCGCGGCTTCTCTTCGGTGTCTCTCAAATGGCTACTTCGTCTGGAAACGGGCGACCGAGAGGAACTTCACCGCATTGCCGCTGAAACGGCTGGCATCTTGCATCTCGCCACTCGTTTGGAAGCCGGCGGTGTACACTTCGCTCGGTGGCGTATGCACGATGTTGTAGGCATAGCGCGGCGCCGTCGTCGGATCGGAAACCGAAGCAATGTTCACGCCGCTGCCCAGCGCCCAGCGCGCGGCCTGCGGCGCTGCCGCCACCAC
>NZ_RZSA01000656.1:0-3904 GCF_003998075.1 Mesorhizobium sp. M2A.F.Ca.ET.037.01.1.1
ACCGGACCCTGTAGACTTCCCTGAAGCCAGATTTGCGTTCTATCGCCTTGCGGATCGCCAATCGGACCCTGGGCCGGTCATCCACATCGATGCTTTGCATGCATCGTTCCAGCGACGCGCCATGCGAGAATTCGTCGAGGGTCAGCCCGAAATAATCTGAAAGGTTGGCGTCGCCATAGACGCGGTCACGCTTGACGTCCCAGGTCCAAAACCCGTCAATCGGTGGATACCGCAAATGCATGTTTTGGTCGTGTTCAGGCGCCGACGTCATGAAAACCGCCCCGTCCGGTTTCAAGATTCGGCAGCACTATGTAGCAAAAAATGAAAGAAACAAAGGTGGCCTTTTGTACAAGGTTCGAAATCATAAGGCCTACTGCCTGTGGCAAGTCCGAGCGTCATATTTTGATACTACCAGAAAGCAATGGTCTAAAAAATTTCTTAAGCTTAAAGAATTTTGACTTCGATATTGCAACTGCAGCTTGGTATTTCACGCGCTGAACACAAGCGGTCGGCAGGAGAGCAAACCAAAAGGTTGTATTGCGAAAGAGGGATGGCTAAAAATTCTTGCGTTCCGCAAAGCGGATAAAACGCCATGAATGTCGCTGCCTGAAACGTGCAGGTGACGACTCACCCTGAATGCTACCGGCGGCTGATTGACCGGCAAACCTACCGGTGGTTGAAACAGAGTGAGCTTGGAGAAAAGCCTGGCATCTAAATCTGCACCCGGGCCTTTCCGGGTGGCGCCGAAGGGTTCCCTGGACCGGAGGTCATTGCCGTTCAGGCTTAAGTCCGACAGTGATCCAACCTAGGCCGACTCCTGCCGCGGCTCCGGGTCCGTTTCATTGCCGGCGGCCGAATCAGCGGCGACCCGGTCATGCTCGAACTGATGCGCCGCGGGGAGGGCCTGCAGCCAGGATTCGCGCCGCCCGATCCAGAGCTCATAGTCCGGCACCAGCCCCTCGGTCGGCGCGACGTCAAGGCTGCCGATCGTGACCTCGACTTCCTCTTCTCCAACGAATGGAACGCGGCTTCCGCAGGTGGGGCAAAAACTTCGAGCGCCATAGGTGCTGGTGATCCCGCTGGCTTCGAACGCTTGAAGCGGCCATACGGCATAGGCATGGAAAGCCGATCCGCTTGTCTTGCGGCAATCCTTGCAGTGGCAGAGGCCTACCCGGCGTGGCTCGCCGGCCACGCGGAACTGCACGCCGCCGCACAAGCAACTGCCGGTGCGCGCGATTTCAGGCATTTGCCGTTCCTCCCGCTGTTACACGCAGAACAAAGTCGCGGCCGGCCAGTTCTGCCGCTGGCCCGTACAACCCGTATGGGGTTGCTATGGTTCCGCGCGGGACCGCAAGAGGCGGCTATCGGTCGGGAAGGTCGACCGGCTCCTCGCACCGATAGACGCGGCACTCGCCGTCCTTGGCGGGAACGGTTGTTGATATTGGCACTTCCGGCCAGTCGCACTCATTGCCGAATTGCCGCACGAAGCGGTGATAAGTATCCGGACCGGTGGTCAAAACCACCGCATGGTCGCTTTTGATCAGCGCCTGCGTCTGCGCGCAGGTCATGGCGCGAGTATCCGGCCGGGCTTGGGCGGCGCTCGCGGCGCACAGCAGCGTGGCGGCGCTCAACAAGTTGCCGGCGAGGCGTGCGATCGACAGGGTTCTCATGGACACCGGGCTTCGGGGTTTTCCGTGCCGAATATGGACCGCGGCTAAAAGACCGCAAGATATTTGAGCAACGATATGATTCCGATGATGATGACGATGATCTGCGCGATCTGTCGCGTGCGGGCATCGAGTGGCAAGCGCTGCACGAGATAGAGCACCAGGATCACCACCAGGAAGGTGATCAGGATGCCGATGAGTACCGACGCGCCCATAAGCGAGCCTCCGTTATCGCCAGGATTGCCCAAACTGGGCCGCCCCCAAACGTTGCGCGTCTGAAAAAGGTTCCGCTAGGGCGAAGTGGAACGGGAAGTATCGCGCAGCGTTGTTCAGCACCTTTGAATATTCAGGATGCGAACATGAAGGACATCTTCAGCACCGCGGCCATCATTGTGTCGATCGCGATTGCGATTGCGCTCATGTTTTTGGTGCCGATCAGACTTGAAGCCAATCCCGGGCCGCCGATCGTGTCATCCCACTCGGCCAAGGCCGAATAGCATTGCCCGGAGCCGGGTGGAACATGCGCGCCCCTTGCGAGTTGATTTCGTGATGAAAAGCGCCGGCTTGCGCTCAGAGAGAGGAAAAGAACATGGGTCTCGGCACAATTCTTATCATTATTCTCATTCTGGCCTTGCTTGGCGGTTTCAGCGGCCTGGGCGGCGGGCCGTTCTACGGCACGGGCTATTATGGCGGCGGCGGTCTCGGGTTGGTTCTTGTCATCGTCATTATTCTGGTCGTGCTCGGACGGATCTAAGAACGGTCAGACAAATCAAGCGAGCGCGTCCCGGAGCTTCGCCGCCAGTTGTTCCAGCGTGAACGGCTTGGCGATGAAGTGCACATCGTGGTCAAGCACGCCATTGTGCACGACGGCGTTGCGCGTGAAGCCGGTCATGAACACCACTTTCAGGGAGGGGGACTGCTTGCGAGCCTGTTCGGCGAGTTGCCGGCCATTCATACCCGGCATTACAATATCCGTCAGCATCAGCGCGATGGCGGCGTTCTGACCGAGTTTCTCCAAGGCTTCGTCACCACCCGCGGCTTCGATGACGGTATAGCCGAGCTCCAGCAAGGCGGCGGCCGTCGAAGCACGCACGCGGGCATCGTCCTCGACGAGCAGCACGGTTTCGGTTGCCGGAACATCGCTCCTGCCGCCGGTCTTTACCGGCGGAGCCGCTTCCTCCGGACCGGTGAAGCGCGAAAGATAGATCCTGATTGTCGTGCCCTCGCCGGGCTCCGAATAGATCTTGACGTGTCCGCCGGATTGCTTGACGAAGCCGAACACCTGGCTGAGACCGAGCCCGGTTCCCTTGGTCGCGGGCTTCGTGGTGAAGAATGGCTCGAAAGCCTTGGCCATGATGTCCGCCGCCATACCCGCGCCGGTGTCCGTTACCGCGATCATGACATACTGACCGGCCTTCACTTCGGGATGCGCCGCCGCATAGGCCTCGTCGAGATGGCAGTTGGCGGTCTCGATGGTGAGCTTGCCTTCTTCATCCATGGCGTCGCGTGCGTTGACCGCCAGGTTGATGAAGGCGTTCTCGACCTGGCTCGGGTCGGCATGCGTTTTCCAAAGTCCGCCCGCCAGCACCGTTTCGATCTCGATCGCATGGCCGAGCGTGCGCCGTAAAAGGTTCGACATGCCGGTGACGAGGCGATTGGCATCGATGATCTGCGGCGCCAGCGGCTGCTGCCTGGAAAAGGCAAGCAGCCTGGCGGTGAGGTTGGCGGCGCGTGCCGCGGCATCGGCCGCCGCCTCAACGAAGCTCTGCACGTCATGCTCGCCGCGAGCGAGCTTGCGCTGCGCGAGGTTCATGGCGCTGGTGATGACAGCCAGCATATTGTTGAAATCATGCGCGATGCCGCCCGTGAGCTGGCCCACCGCCTCCATCTTCTGCACCTGGCGAAGCTGCGACTCCGCCTTCTCACGCGTGTAGATCTCGTTGAGCAGCGCCGCGTTCTTGGCGCTCAATGCGTCCTGCGCGTCAGCCACCTCTCGGAAGCGGCGGCTGGACTGGCGGATCGTATAGATGCCGAGCAGAAAGATGCCCAGCAGCGCCGCGAACGAGCCGATGCGCAGCCAGCCTTCGATCTGTTCCATCCGCTCCGCACGGGCAGCGAGGTTCGCACCGTCGATGCGCCGGATCGCATCGATGTTGGCGCGGATCTGGTCCATGTCCAGCTTGCCCCTGCCGCCGCGCACGATGTCCAGCGCTTTCGCCGTGTTGCCCGTGTCGTAG
>NZ_RZSA01000657.1:0-3900 GCF_003998075.1 Mesorhizobium sp. M2A.F.Ca.ET.037.01.1.1
CATATGTTTCAGGCTGCTCCGGCTTCGTGAGGCATTTCACCGTTCGCGCGCAATCCACCGGTTACAGACGCATTGCAAAAGCGGCGCCGGGTGAAGAGGAGGCGCCGGTTTTGCGCCGCCTATTTATGGGAGCTTTCCATGTTCAAAAGTCTCAACCGGATTCGCGCCGCCTTCGCGCAGGCCAGCAAGCGCCGCCGCACGACGCGCGAGCTGAACGAGCTGCCGCCCGAGATCCGCAAGGACATCGGCTGGCCGCAGGCCGCGCAGGACGACGAGATTCGGTTGCCGTTCTGAGACGAGCGCCAAGGCGCCACGCAGCGCGCCGGCTTCTTGCGGCGCTTGTTGTCGACGGCGCCGGCTGGCCGCGCAAGGCGGTCCCTCCGGCGCCAGACGGGGGCGCCTTCAGCCTATATCTCCGCAACGACCGAGCCGGACACCGGATCCGTCACGCCGAGATCGCCGCCCAGGTCTTCGAGCATATCGCGGAACGTGTCGAGAATGCCGATCATCATCGGGCGCGCCGCGGCGAGGCTGTCCATGTCGTTCCATTCGCCGACCATGCAGAAGGTGCGCTCGCCGGTCTTGATCAGGGCGCCCTTGCGAAAGCCCTTGGCGTTCAGCGAGACCTTTTCGTGTGCTTCGACGAAGGCCTTCTCCTTGCCCGGCTTGGTGCGAAAACGGACTACGTTATAGGCGGTCATGGCGTCCTCCCTTCGATGCGACATCAGCCCGCCGGCTTGTAGGCGCCGGCGGCCTTGTTGGCTGCCGCAATCACCGCCTTCATGTCGAGCTCTTCCAGAACGACGAGATCGCTCACCGAGCCGCTCGCGCGCACGGCAAGCGTCATCCCCATCCCGGCAATCTGGTCCGGCACCTCGCCATTGACGATGACGTCGTAAAGGCCGCGCGTGAACATCAGGCTGTTCATCTTCCCGCCCACGCTTTCAAACAGCGCCGCGATTGCAACTTCCCGGTTCGATCCTTGCATGAGCCCCTTGGCGGCATGGGGTTCGTAACTCGCCAGTATGGTAACCTTCATGGGATCCTCCTCCAAATATCACTGCCTCGGCCACCCAATGATGAGGGCAGCACGGACGTGCCTGTTTCTCCTTACATTTGACTGGTCTGTGGACCGCCTGGGCAACACGGCCGACGGCGGCTCAACCGCAGCAAGGCTCCGGCTTGGAGTAATATGCGCCTTTTCTAATATAACGGCAATCTGCCATCCGCCATCTGCCGGGAGCCGATGACCGAATTTTCCATTAGCATTTGCGGAAATCCGTGGGCCAAATGTCGCCTCGCCTATGCGCCATGACCGTTTTGTGTATTCACGCGGGCGATATGGCCTGATAATAGGTCAACCAAGCTGACCTAAATAGAAGCACTTCGGGAGGTGCGCCTTGACCCTGATGAACCTTCTGGCCTCGCGCTCGTCGCGCATGAAAGCCTCGGAAATCCGCGAGCTGCTGAAGCTGCTCGACCAGCCCGACATAATCTCCTTCGCCGGCGGCATTCCGGACCCGTCGCTGTTTCCCGCGCAGGCCATCGGCGACGCCTATCAGGCGGTGCTGGGCGGCAGGGAGGCGGGGACCGCGCTGCAATACCAGGTCAGCGAGGGCTATCTGCCGCTGCGCAAATGGCTGGCCGCCTATATGGGCAAGCTCGGCGTTCAATGCGACGAGGGCAACATCTTCATCACCTCCGGCTCGCAGCAGGCGCTCGACTATCTCGGCAAGCTGTTCCTGTCGCCGGGCGACACAGCCCTGGTCACCTGGCCGACCTATCTCGGCGCGCTGCAGGCCTTCAACGCCTACGAGCCGCGCTATGACCGGCTGAACACCGCCGGCGGCAACATGACGCCCGAGGCCTATCGGGCCGCCGCGGCGGCAAATGGCGGTAAGGTGAAGTTCGCCTATCTGGTACCGGATTTCGCCAACCCGACCGGCAACACGCTGGACGTCAAGCAGCGCGAGGCGGTGCTCGACCTCGCGGGCGAGCTCGACATCGCCGTCATCGAGGACGCCGCCTATCGCGCGCTGCGCTATGACGGGGAGGGCGTGCCGCCGATCCTGGCGCTCGACTGCGCCCGCTCCGGCGGCATCGATCATGCCCGCACGCTTTATTGCGGGTCCTTCTCGAAGATCCTGTCGCCCGGCATGCGCGTCGGCTGGGTCTGCGCGCCGCGCCATGTCGTGGAGAAGCTGGTGCTGATGAAGCAGGCGTCCGACCTGCACAGCCCCTCGATCAACCAGATGGTCATGCACCGCGTCGCCGACACCATCTTCGACACCCAGGTGGAAAAGCTGATCGGCGCCTACCGCAAGCGGCGCGACGCGCTGCTCGGCGCGCTCCAGGCCAACATGCCCGACGGCATTTCCTGGAGCCGCCCGGAAGGCGGGATGTTCGTCTGGCTGACCCTGCCGGAAGGCGTCGACGCCACCGAGCTTCTGGCGCGTTCGGTCAAGGAGGCGCGCGTCGCCTTCGTGCCCGGCAACGCCTTCTATGCCGACGGCACCGGCCGCAACACGCTGCGCATGTCATTCACCCTTGCCGACGACCGCGCGGTGAACGAAGGCGTGCCGCGGCTGGCGAAGCTGCTGCGCGGTTAGGCCTTCAATCACCGCCGCCTCGCGCAGGCGTGATTGGTAGTGCGCAGGCGTGATTGTCCGCGCGGCCCATTCCTCGGCTAGGGTCGCGGCCGATCCAACACCCCCTGGATCGACCCGACCGTGGGGTCCCACCTCCATGGTCCGTACGAAAGAGCCCCGACGGCCTCCACCGGCGGGGCTTTTTTCGCTGTCCCGGCGGTCAGCGCGCCGCCTTGCCCTTTTTCGGGCCGCTTTTCCGCTACGCTAGAGCAATTCCAGGAAAAGTGTGAGCGGTTTTCCGTCCGGAATTGCGTCAAAACAAAGGGATAGAGCGGTTCGCCGTTTCCGTGAAACGGTGAAACGCTCTAGCGCTCTTCAGGGGCGAATGCCTGGCGCAAGCCTCTTGTCCTGGCCGGCGGCAGGTTTGCTTCTGTGCCGAAGCGTGCTATTGCGCCGCGCGAAATGGCTCAAAGCCGCGCCGTAGATCGACCTTCAGAGCCAAAGGCTCAATCCTCGATCTCGCCTTCACCTCTTGGAAAACAAAATTTATGTCCGCCCCACGCGTCAGTTTCGTCAGTCTTGGATGTCCGAAGGCGCTCGTCGATTCCGAGCGCATCATCACGCGGCTCCGCGCCGAAGGTTATGAGATCGCGCGCAAGCACGATGGCGCCGACCTCGTCGTCGTCAACACTTGCGGCTTCCTCGATTCCGCCCGCGACGAGTCGCTCAACGCCATCGGTTCCGCCCTTTCGGAAAATGGCCGTGTCATCGTCACCGGCTGCCTCGGCGCCGAGCCGGACGTCATCCGCGAAAAACATCCCAATGTGCTGGCGATCACCGGCCCGCAGGCCTATGAGAGCGTGATGGCGGCGGTCCACGAGGCGGCTCCGCCCAGTCACGATCCCTATGTCGATCTGCTGCCGCCGCAGGGCGTGAAGCTCACCCCGCGCCACTACGCCTATCTGAAGATTTCCGAGGGCTGCAACAACCGCTGCACCTTCTGCATCATCCCGGCGCTGCGCGGCGATCTGGTCTCGCGGCCGGCGGCGGACGTACTGCGCGAAGCCGAAAAACTCGCCAAGGCCGGCGTCAAGGAAATCCTCGTAATCTCGCAGGACACCAGCGCCTACGGCATCGACATCAAGTACCAGACATCGATGTTCGGCGACCGCGAGGTGCGGGCGAAATTCCTCGACCTTGCCGAGGAACTCGGCAAGCTCGGCATCTGGATACGCATGCATTATGTGTACCCCTACCCGCATGTCGCCGACGTCATTCCGCTGATGGCGGAAGGAAAGATCCTGCCCTATCT
>NZ_RZSA01000658.1:0-3898 GCF_003998075.1 Mesorhizobium sp. M2A.F.Ca.ET.037.01.1.1
ATGTCGGCTCGATCCTCGCCTTCGGCTTCGCGCCCTTCACCGGCGGCGCACTCTCCTACATCGACGGCATCGGCGCCAACCGTTTCGTCAAGATCGCCAAGGGCCTGCAGAAGAAATATGGCGCCGAGTTCAAGGTGCCGAAGCTTCTGCTCGACATGGCCGAGAAGGGCGAGACCTTTTACCAGCGCTTCGACCCCTACCAGAAGGGCGAGGTCAGAGAGGCGGCCTGACGAACCCCGACCATGTATGTCTGGGGGCGAATGGCACGCACCATGGCCACGGCGTCGAGCCGTGGTCCCTATCGGGCCGGCGAGGAAAGCCGGCTGGCCTTTCGCTGCCTGCCGATCGACATCGACTTCAACCTGCATCTGAACAACGCCCGCTACATGATGCTGGCCGATCTCGGCCGCATCGACATCTTCCTGCGCATCGGCCTCATCGCGCTGGCGCGCAAGAATGGCTGGGCGCCGATGATCGGCGGGCTTGAGGTCGCCTATGTGCGCGAGATCAGGCTGTGGCGCCGCTTCGAGGTCGTCTCGTCGATCGAGACCTGGGAAGGGACGTCAGTCATCGGCCGGCACCGCTTTGTCCTCGATGGCGGCGAGACGGCGGCACTGATCCTGACCACGGGCGGCGTCTATGACCGCGGCGGGCGTCGCTTCCTCGACATCGACGAGGTCGTCGCGGCGCTCGGCCGCGCCGCCCGGCCGCGTCCGCCGACCGAAACCGAGCGCGCCTTCATGATTTCGCACAAGAATTTGCGCGAGCAGGCCAAGCAGGTCTGATCGTCGGCGATCCGACCCTTCGCCAGTGGACAATCAGATGGTCGCGCGCTAGACAGGCTTGAGGCATTTTTTCCTGTTTTCGAAGGAGAGCGGACTTGCTCTCACACGATCGCGTCTGGGCCGCAATCGACGCTCTCGCCGAGCGCTATTCGCTGTCGGCTTCCGGCCTTGCCCGGCGCGCGGGCCTGGATTCGACGGCCTTCAACAAGTCGAAGCGCCTGTCGTCCGACGGAAGGCCGCGCTGGCCCTCGACCGAATCGCTGGCCAAGATCATCGAGGCCACCGGCGCGTCGCTCGAGGAATTCACCGGACTGGTCGAAGGGCGCGCTGCCTCCGTCGCCCAACACCGCAGCGCCGTTCCCCTGCTCGGCTTCGCCCAGGCCGGCGCGGGCGGCTTCTTCGACGATGCCGGCTATCCGGCGGGGCAGGGCTGGGATCTGGTCGAGCTTCCCGCGCGGGCGACCGAGACCTCATACGCGCTGCAGGTGCAAGGCGATTCCATGCTGCCGCTCTACCGCAATGGCGATGTGCTGATCGTCGAACCCGGCGCGCCGACGCGCAAGGGCGACCGTGTCGTCGTCAAGACCACCGCCGGGGAGGTGATGGCCAAGGTGCTCGACCGGCAAACGGTGAAGTCGATCGTGCTGGTTTCGCTCAACCCCGCCCATCCGGACCGTGACATCCCGACGCGCGAAATCGAATGGGTGGCGCGCATCGTCTGGGCGAGCCAGTAGGTTCGGGCCGGTGCGGCTTCTTCAAATCATCCTGACGGTTCTGGCGGTTCCGGTGATGGCCGCGCTCGTTGTGGCGGGCGGCCGCGTGGTCAAGGGGCATGAGAGCGTCATCACAGTCGATCAGATCGATCCCATCGCCGATGCGCTCCCCATTTCCGGGGACGATGCACTCTCCGCCTCCGGCGCGAATACGCTCCCGGAAGAGCCGACGACCGCGGCCATTCCCGCGCCAGCCGCTCCACCGAACCCCGCTGTTCACTCGAGGGCCATCGATCCCGACGTCGTGGCGCCGCCCGAGCTGTCGGACCAGGAACTCGAACGGGTCGAACCGCGCGCGCCGCTCAGCGATCTGGCGCTGGCCGGACCGCCCAAGCCGCCCAAAACGAAGATGCCGGGCGACTGGAACGGCACCAAATTGTTCCAGCCGGTCGCCACCGCCGCCGGGCTGATCGAGGCGAAGGGCTATGCGGTCTCCGTGTCCGGCGTGGACGCCGTCAAGACGGACGAGACCTGCAGCGACCAGGGCCAGACCTGGGCCTGCGGCACGCGCGCCAGGACAGCCTTCCGCGCGTTCCTGCGCGGCCGAGCGGTCGCCTGCGCGGTGCCGCCGGAGGGCGGCCGCGATACCATTTCCGCCGAATGCCATATCGGCAATCAGGACATCGGCCAGTGGCTGGTCGAGAACGGCTGGGCGCGCGCCGCGCAAGGCGGCCCCTATGTCGAGGCCGAGAACAAGGCCCGCTCCGGGAAGAAGGGTATTTTTGGCCCGGCGCCGAAGCTTGACGGCCTGCCGGCGGTGCCGGCCATGTCGGGTCCGGCGCCCGTGGCGCCGGATTCGATCCTGCCGGCCGAGGGCGGCGCCGTTACGCCGCCAACTGACCAGCCAGCGCCCGCTCAATAAGCGCGCGCGTCTCGGCAATGCCGTAGAGTGCGGCGAAGGAACCGAAGCGCGGTCCGCGTTCCTGCCCGATCAGCACCTGGTAGATCATCTGGAAGAAGGCGACGGACACGCCGGGTCCGCCTTCCGGGCTCTGCTTGGAATGGTCTTGGTAGCGCTCGATCTTGCGCGCCACGTTGAGCGCGGCATTCTGGATCGCTTCGCTGTCGGCGCCTTGCGGCAGCGCGCCGAGCGCGTCGGAAAGCCTCGCCAACGCCTCGCGCTCCACCTCGTCGGCGGCGCGGTAAACCTTGGTCGGCTTCACGAAGTCGTCGAAGTAGCGGATCGCGTAGCCGGTCAGCCGGTCGAGCTCCGGATGCGTCTTCGGCGTCACGCCAGGCGCATGCCGCGAGATGAAACCCCACAGCACCGCCTTGTCATGGGCGTTGGAGGCGCTCACCAGGTTGAGCAGCAGCGCGAACGGCACCGGCAGGTCGATGGCCGGCGGGTTGCCGTCATGCATGTGCCAGACCGGATTGCCCAGCCGCTCCTTCCAGTCCTGGCGCGGATAGGCGCCAAGGAAAGCGTAATACTCGTCCACCGCCTTCGGGATGACGTCGAAATAGAGCTTCTTCGCCTGCCGCGGCCGCTGGTACATATAGAGGCCGAGGCTCTCCGTCGGCGCATAGGTCAGCCACTCGTCGATGGTCAGGCCATTGCCCTTCGACTTCGAAATCTTCTGGCCTTCCTCGTCGAGGAACAACTCGTAGACGAAATGCTCCGGCGCGCGGCCGCCGAGGATGTTGCAGATGCGGTCGTAGATCGCCGCATTGGTCTGGTGGTCCTTGCCGAACATCTCGAAATCGACGCCGAGCGCCGCCCAGCGCATGCCGAAATCCGGCTTCCACTGCAGCTTCACATGGCCGCCCGTGACGGGCAGCGTCGTCTCGGTGCCTTCGTCGTCGAAAGTGACGGTGCCGGCCTTTGCGTCGACATTTATCATCGGCACGTAGAGCACGCGGCCGCTCTTCGGCGAGATCGGCAGGAACGGGCTGTAGGTCGCCTGGCGCTCCGGCCCGAGCGTCGGCAGCATCACACCCATGATGTCGTCATAGCGTTCGGCGGCGCGCAGCAGCACCTCGTCGAAGCGGCCGGCCTTGTAGTACTTGGTCGCGCTGGCGAACTCGTAATCGAAGCCGAACGTGTCGAGGAAGCGGCACAGCATCGCGTTGTTGTGGTCGGCGAAGCTCGCATAGTCGCCGCCGAACGGATTGGGCACCGAGGTCAGCGGCATATGCAGATAGGGCTCGAGCGCGGCGCGGTCCGGCACGTTGTCGGGGATCTTGCGCATGCCGTCCATATCGTCGGAGAAGCACAGAAGCTTGGTCTTGACCTTGTCCTGCGTCAGCACGCGGAAGGCATGCCGCACCATGGTTGTGCGCGCCACCTCGCCGAAGGTGCCGATATGCGGCAGGCCGGACGGGCCGTAGCCGGTCTCGAAC
>NZ_RZSA01000659.1:0-3886 GCF_003998075.1 Mesorhizobium sp. M2A.F.Ca.ET.037.01.1.1
GGAAAATTGTTGGAGCGCCCTCTTCCTCGCCCCCGCAACGCGGGGGAGAGGTGGCCGCGAAGCGGTCGGAGAGGGGGCAGCGCCGGCGACAGAGGAAGAAGCACGGTGTGGCGCGCCCGAGGTTCTAAATCGCGACACGATCTCTCGGGTTCGCTCCATGCGCTTTAGCGAGACATGCTTTAGCTCTACGAAGGCCCCTCTCCGTCGCGGCTTCGCCGCGCCACCTCTCCCCCCGCTTCGCGCGGGGCGAGGAAGAAGGCTCAGCCGGCCTTCACCTGCGCCGGATGGCTGATCGAGTCCCGCACGGTGCCGTATTCGGCGCCCCAGCGGTCGGTCATGTCGCAACGGATATCCCACAGCTCGGGGAAGAAGCGGTGGCGGGCGCCGCCTTCCAGCATCTCCACCGGGCGGCCCTTCAGCGACTTCGAGCCCAGCCCGATCGAGCGGTGGATCAGATAGAGGTGGTTGGCGCGAAATTTCTGGAACAGCTCGTCGAACTCGATCAGCGCCTCGGCCACGACATAGGCGTCGCCGTGGTCGTAATGCTCGTCATAGATATCCGCCACGGTCAGCCCGCGGCCATCGAGATAGGCATGCCTGAAGGCCCGCCAAAGGTCCGGCGGCAGGCGCAGCAGGAACTTGAAGCCGGGCGATTCCTGGCCGCTGCCATTGCCGAGCTGCAGGCGGATCTGCTGATACTCCTTGGGCGACATGGTCTCCAGCAGATCGAGCTGCGCCGTCATCATACGCATCAGCCGGTGCACGCGGCCCATCAGCGTGACGATGCGATGGGTGTCCTGTTTCTCCAGGTAGTCGAGCACATCGACCAGCGTGTAGGCGATGAGCTTCATCCACAGCTCCTCGACCTGGTGCACGATCTGGAACTGCAATTCGTCGGCGTTGACCATCTCGGCCAGCGGCTTCTGGCAGGCGAGCAGCTGGTCGCATTTCAGATATACGCCGTAGTCGCGCATCTCGGGCGCCTCGATCCGGGCGTGATAGTCCGTCTTGTCCATGGCTCATCCTCCTCGGGCATGACCGCGCCACAAGGATAGCGCTTCCGGCTTGAACATTGTTCCTTTCTGTTATCCAAATGGCATGAAATGAAGGACGATTATCGCTCCTTCCCGCATCAATGGAGAACGAACTGTGCTGGATGCCCTGGACCGCAAAATAGTCGCCGCGCTCGAGCGCGATGCGCGGATCTCCTTCGGCGAGCTGGCAGAGGAGGTCGGCTTGAGCAAGACGCCGTGCTGGAAGCGCGTGAAGGCGCTGGAAGAGGCAGGCGTCATCCGTGGATATTCGACCCGCATCGACCCGGCCAGGATCGGCTTCGGCATCGAGGCCTTCATCCAGGTGTCGATCGACTTCGAGGTGTCCGACGCCTTCGAGGCGGCGGTGAAGACGCACCCGCTGATCCGCCGCTGCTACGCCACCACGGGCGAAGCCGACTATCTCCTGCAGATCGTTACCGTCGATATGATGGCGCTCGACCGCATGCTGCGCGAGGAGCTCAGCCGCCTGCCCGGCGTGCGCCGCACGGTGACCTCGATGGCGATGCGCGAGATCAAGGGCGACATCTCCTTTGCCGAGGCGGCGGCGCGTGCGCTGAGGGGATAAGGCGAGCACACCGAATGGCCTGAGCGCGCCGGCCGTGGAGGCGCGCGAAGCCCTGACTTTTTCTGGGATGATCGAGAACGGGCATCGAACCTGTCTATAGTCGCGACGGGGGTACGGCGGTGGCGGGTTCATCTCAATGAAGATCAGGGCGCAGGCTGCCCGGCGATGGCCGGCGCGAGGCTTACGGATTCTCGAATTCGCCTCGACGGCCGATTTCGCGCGCCTTTCCCTTCCGAGAAATACGCTGGCCACGGCGCTTCTGGCATCGGCCATGCTGCTGCCGGCGGCCACTTCGAGCCATGCCGCGTCGGTCCTCCCAGAGCCGCGAGACGAGCTCCACCAGCCGGATGCGAAAGCCATGCTGCAGGACGCCAAGCGCGCGCTTCTGGCGGCCAATGGCGGCAACGGTGGCGGAAATGGCGGTGGCAACGGTGGCGGGAACGGCGGCAATGGCGGGAACGGCGGCAATGGCGGGAACGGCGGCAACGGAGGGAACGGAGGGAACGGCGGCAATGGAGGGAATGGCGGTAACGGTGGCAACGGCGGAAACGGTGGCAATGGAGGGAACGGCGGCAACGGAGGGAATGGCGGCAACGGAGGGAATGGCGGCAACGGAGGGAATGGCGGCGGAAACGGTGGCGGCAATGGCGGCGGCACCGGAAACGGCGGCGGCAATGGCGGGGGCGCCGGAAACGGTGGCGGCAACGGCGGTAGCGCCGGAAACGGCGGGAGCAATGGCGGCGGCACCGGAAACAGTGGCGGCAATGGTGGTAACGCTGGAAACGGCGGCAGCAATGGCGGCCATGGCGGCGGCCATCACGACTCCAATGTCGGCCATTCGGATGGCGGGCCCCGCTCCTGCGGATCATCCCCGCGAGTGTCTTGCTGACGCCGCCGCTTGACCTCGAAGCGCCGCGCGCCGGAGCGGCAGAAAGCAACGTCCTTCCAGTTTCCTGTTCCGGCTCGCCGCTCCGGCGGCGCGATGAACCGCCCTATGGGCCGGTGCGGTAGGCGAAATCGTCGATAGCGGCCTGCCAGTAGTGCTGCGTGCGGATCTCGAGCCGCGTGATGCGCCTGTAGTCGGCCGCGAAATAGACCAGACCGTTGGCGGACAGCGTCAGTCGATCCTCATAGGCTGGCTCATCGCCCCGCCAGGCCTTGAGGATGAGCGTCTCGCCCTCAGCGTCGTCCCAGCCGGCGCCGAAATAGGCGCCGGTGAAATCGAACGGTTTGTCGCTGAACACCTGCGCGGGATGGCCTGAGCTGTTGTAGGCGATGAATTCGCCCGACATGGTGGTGTTGACGTAGCCCGGGCCGTCGGTGAAGCGCTGGTGCATGGCAACGAGATTGTACCAGTTGAGCCCGCCATAGCCTGACGGGACCTCGAACACGCCGGGCGACGTCATCAGGTCGTCGAAGCCGACGACATGCTCCTGGGGCAGCGGCGCCTCGGCCGGTCCGCCCTTGCCGGAGAACGTCGAGAGCACCACCGGCGCCGCGCCGACCACGACATGCCGCCGCTCGGTCGCCCCGGCGGCCGAGAAATCGACCAGCCATTCGCCGGGCGCCACGGCTGCGCTGAAGCGCCCGTCCGGACCGACCTTGGCGGCGATGCCGACGCCATCCGGCCCTGTCAGCGAAACGCGCGCCCCGGCGGCGACCGCGCCGCTGATCGTCAGATCCGCCGCAAGCCCGACGGGGTGGGTCGTGGTCTTTGCAATCAAGTCGCCCGGCGATCCGGGCGAAACGACATAGTCGCTTTCCTGCGAGGCGTTGCCGGTGGTGACCGAATAGACTGGCGGCGGCACCACGCGGAACGCATAGTGCCCGGGATCGACGACTTCGAAATCGCGGTGCATGGCCGACATGCGGAAGTTGGCGAAGCCGCCGGCATTGGTCAGTCGCATGATGGTGCCGGCGTTCGGCCTGTCGAGCTCGACAGCCACGCGCGACATCGGCCGGTCGCCCAGATCGTAGACGCCGTTCCTGTTGAGGTCGCGGAACACCAGCAGCGATGTGTTCATCTGGCCGCCTGCGAAGGAATCCCATGTCCGCCTGGGATAATAGTCATTCGCATCGCCGGCACGGGCCACGCCGCAGACCATGGCCAAGCCGGCGGCGGCGACGACCGCGCCCGGGAACAACGAACCACGCTTCACGAAATTTCCCCTCCGGCGGTCGCCGCCGATCCGATCCCCTGGAGACGCGCGATCACCCTGTCCACGGCATCGGCATCGAAATAAGCGAGATAGAGCAACGCCATGGT
>NZ_RZSA01000065.1:0-12377 GCF_003998075.1 Mesorhizobium sp. M2A.F.Ca.ET.037.01.1.1
ACCCGCTGTTCACCGTCAGCGTCAAGGTCGGCTCATTTGCTCCGGCGACCGGCAGCGGCCGCTCCAAGCGCGAGGCGGAGCAGGCCGCCGCGGCTACTCTTTTGCTGCGCGAAGGCGTATGGAGCGCGGCATGACAGAAAATGAAACCCCTGAAGTTCCCCCGACGCGCTCCGGCTTCGTCGCGCTGATCGGCGCGCCCAACGCCGGCAAGTCGACGCTGGTCAACCAGCTGGTCGGCGCCAAGGTGTCGATCGTCACCCATAAGGTGCAGACCACCCGCGCCATCGTGCGCGGCATCGCCACGCATGACAACGCGCAGATCGTGTTCGTCGATACGCCCGGCATCTTCAAGCCGAAGCGGCGGCTGGACACCGCGATGGTGACCACCGCCTGGGGCGGCGCCAAGGATGCCGATGTCGTAGTGCTTCTGATCGACGCCGAGCGCGGCATCAAGGGCGATGCAGACGCCATCCTCGACCGGCTGAAGGACGTCCGCCAGCCGATGCTGCTCGTCCTCAACAAGGTCGACCGCGTCAAGCCAGAGACGCTTCTCGCGCTGGCCGCGACCGCGAACGAGCGCGTGCCGTTCAAGCGCACCTTCATGGTCTCAGCGCTCACCGGCTCCGGCTGCAAGGACCTGCTCGACTATCTCGCCGAGACGTTGCCCGCTGGCCCTTGGTATTACCCGGAAGACCAGATTTCCGACCTGCCGATGCGCCAGCTTGCGGCGGAAATCACCCGCGAAAAGCTTTATCTGCGGCTGCACCAGGAGCTTCCCTATTCCTCGCATATCGAGACCGAGAAATGGGAAGAGAAGAAGGACGGCTCGGTGCGCATCGAGCAGGTCATCTATGTCGAGCGCGACAGCCAGAAGAAGATCGTGCTCGGCCACAAGGGCGAAACGATCCGCGCCATCGGCCAGGCCGCGCGCACCGAGATCGCCGAAATCCTGGAGCAGAAGGTGCACCTCTTTCTGTTCGTGAAGGTGCGCGAAAACTGGGGCGACGATCCCGAGCGCTACCGCGAGATGGGACTGGAGTTTCCCCATTGATGCTTGTCGCTTAGAAGGTCCGTAAGGGTCTGCGACATGCATAATCCAAAGATCACGATCGATACCGGTCTCGTGCGACGGCTGGTCGACACGCAGTTTCCGCGATGGCGGGGCCTGCCGGTCAGCCCGGTCGCTTTCGGCGGCTGGGACAACCGCACTTTTCATCTTGGTGACGAGATGACGGTCCGACTGCCGAGCGCGGCCGCCTATTCGCTGCAGGTCGAGAAGGAGCAGCGCTGGCTACCGAAACTGGCACCCCTCCTGCCACTGCCGATTCCGACGCCGCTGGCCGTGGGCGGACCGGCCGAAGGCTACCCCTGGCATTGGTCGATCTATCGCTGGATCGAGGGCGAGACGGCTAAGAGCGGCCGCATCGCCGATCTCAACGTCTTCGCCGTTTCGCTCGCCGATTTCCTTGTCGCATTGAGGGGCATCGATCCGACCGACGGGCCTGCACCCGACGAGCACAATTTCCACCGCGGCGGGCCGCTGACCGTCTATGACGGCGAGGCGAGGCAGGCCATCGCCGCGCTTGAACGGCGGATCGACGCCCAAGCCGCCACGACCGTCTGGGAAGCCGCACTTGCCGCCACCTGGTCTGGCTCTCCGGTCTGGTTTCATGGCGATGTCGCCTCGGGCAATCTTCTGGTCGAGGACGGCCGCCTGAACGCCGTCATCGACTTCGGCACGTCCGGCGTCGGCGACCCATCCTGCGACCTGGCGATCGCGTGGACCTTCTTCGAAGGCGAAAGCCGGGAGGCCTTCCGCGCCCGCATCGCCGCCGACGACGCTACCTGGGCGCGCGGCCGCGGCTGGGCGCTGTGGAAGGCGCTGATCACCGTCGCCGGCCACGACGCCAACCAGGCCGAGGCGGAAAGGCAGCGCCACGTGATCGACGAGGTGCTTGCCGATCATTGCCGTTGGGCCTGACACGGGATCAGAGGATGTCAGCACAGATCGAGCCCGGCGTGTCGAAACCTTGATTTCGCCGCGCAACGGGTGAAAAGCTCGATCCATGGAATGGCGCGACGAGGGAATCGTTCTCGGCACCCGCAGGCATGGCGAAACCAGCGCCATCCTCGAGGTGATGACGCGCACCCATGGCCGCCATCTTGGCCTTGTGCGGGGAGGGCGCTCGCGCAAGCAGCAGCCGGTGCTGCAGCCCGGCAATCGCGTCGACCTTCTGTGGCGGGCGCGGCTCGACGAGCATCTCGGCGTCTTCCAGGCCGAGGCGATCGAGATGAACGCGGCGCGGTTGATGGACAGCGCGGTTGCCGTCTATGGCCTGCAGACCATGGCCGCGCATCTGAGGCTCCTGCCCGAGCGCGACGCCCATGGCGGTCTCTACGAGGCGCTTGCCGTGATGATCTCCCATCTTGGCGACGCCGACGCGGCGGGCGAGCTGGTGGCGCGCTTCGAGCTGCTCATCCTCGATGAACTGGGCTTCGGCCTCGATCTCAGCCAATGCGCGGCGACCGGCACAAGACAGGATCTCGCTTATGTCTCGCCGAAGTCCGGACGCGCCGTGTCGCGCGAAGCGGGTGCGGCCTGGCACGACAAGATGCTGGCACTGCCAGCCTTTCTGCAGCGCGGCTCCGGCCTGCGCGCCGACGCGGCAGCACTGGAAGACGCCTTCCGGCTGAGCGGCTTCTTCTTCGCCCGCCATGTTTACGAGCCGCGCGGCCTCGAGCCGCCCGACGCCCGCGCCGGCTTCCTCGCCGCGCTACGCCGGCATCATGCGGCGGTGAAGGCGGGTGTGGGCGAGGCAGGATAGCGGGCAGACGCCTAGTCGGCGCCGCGCCGTTCCAGGAAATCGTCGAGCATGGAGCGCTGGCCTTTCAGGATCTTGACGCCGGCTTCGGCCGGCGAAAACCAGCCGGCCCGATCCACTTCGGGGAACGCCTTCATCTTTCCCGATTTTGGCGGCCACTCCAGGGTGAACATGTTGCTCTTGATGGCGTTAGTGTCGACATCGGCCTCGACGCTCCATGCCCCCACGATCTTGCCGCCCGGCTGCCTGTAGCTGCCGAGCGGCTGGAAGTCGCCGTCGATGGCGACGCCGAGCTCCTCCTCGACTTCCCGTTTGGCGGCTTCGAGCTCATCCTCATTGTCGCCGATCAGTCCCTTCGGTATCGACCACGCGCCTTCATCCTTGCGCGCCCAGAACGGACCGCCTGGATGGACGAGCAGAAATTCGAACACACCGCCTGTGTGTCTGTGGATCAGCAGCCCGGCACTTCGCTGCGGCATCGGTCACCTCACGGCATTCCTTTGATCGCGCGAGACTAGCACGAGTACTTCGGGGCAGAGGTCACGCAATCTCGCCTGCAATACCGACAGCCTCGGCGGCCCGCCATTGGATAACCAGGCAAGTTGCTGGCAATCGGCCGCGAAACATGCTCGATCTTGTTAGCCGGCCCGATCTTGTTGATTGGCAAGACGCTGATTTGGGTCAGTCGTGTCACCGCCGCATTTGTTGACCACGACTGGTCTGGTTTTGAGGGAAACCACCATGTTTTTCAGCCTGATCGCCATTGCCGCCGTCATAGCTCTTTTCGTCATCGTGTCACGACAGCAGAACCGCATCGCGCTGGTCGAGCGCGAGCTCGGCATCCTCCGAGGCCTGGTTCAGTCGGGAGCTTCGCTGTCCGCGCCCAAGGCGGACATCGCGCAGGAAGGTCTTCCCGAGGAGGCCAAGGCAGTTGCGGCGCCTGTCGCGCCGTTGGCCGACGGCACGACCGTTGCCGAGGAGCTCGTCGCAAAGCCCGAGGCCGCCGAAGGCGAGGCCGTGGCCGGACCCTGGACGAAGGCCCGGCCGGCCACGGCGCAATCCGCCGAGCCATCCGAACCGAAGCAATCTCAACCCGTGGCCGAAGCGCCGGCCACCGGGTCGGCCGTATCGCCAAGGCGGCGCGCCAGACGGATGTCGAGACGGCGCTGGGCACGCGCTGGGCGGTCTGGGTCGGCGGCATCGCGCTGGCGCTGGGTGGCCTGTTCCTGATTCGCTACACCATCGAGGCCGGCATCTTCGGTCCCGGCGTGCGTCTCACCATGGCCGGCATCCTCGGCCTGGCGCTGATTGCCGGCGCTGAATTCATCCGCCGCACCGGCTTCAGGGTGCCGGTGCAGGGCGCCGCCAGCGCCTATATCCCCGCGATACTGACCGGCGCCGGCGCCTTCATCCTGTTCGGCACGGTCTACGCGGCGCATGGCATCTATGGCTTCATCGGGCCGGCGACCGCCTTTGCGCTGCTTGGCGTCATCGGCGTCGCCACCATTGGCGCCTCGTTAGTGCATGGTCTGGCGCTGGCCGGCATCGGCCTCGTCGGCGCCATGGTCACGCCGGCGTTGGTGGCATCGCAGGCGCCCAATCCCTGGGCCTTGTTCGTCTATCTGGCGATCGTGCTTGCGGCGAGCGCGGCAACCGCCCGCATCCGCGACTGGAAGGCGCTTATGGCGGCCGCTTTCGCCGGCACGGGCATCTGGACCATCCTCTACATGGTCGACGCGCCGGACGTGAACCTTGCGGCCGTGCTGTTCATCAGCCTCGCCACGCTGGCGGTGCTTGCCTTCGTCTGGCTCGCCCCGTTCTTGACCACTGGCCGCGACGAAGCGGCCCGTGGCTTCGACTGGCCATCGATCGTGCCCGGCTTCTTCATCGCCCTAAGCGCGCTGGGCCTGTCCGTCGATCCGGCTTTTGCCAGCGCCGGCGATGCATTGCACGGCGCCGTCCTGCTGGCCGCGCTGGTCGCGGTGGCGCTCTACCGGCCGCGCGCGCTTCCGCTGGTCTTTGCCGCCGGCATCGCCACCGTGCTGATCTATCTCGGCATCATCCCGCCCGCCACCATCGGCGCCGATGCGCTCGATGTCGGGCTGGACGCCCAGCCCTTGGCGTCGTCCGACACGCTGACGTTCCGCATCGGCATCGCGCTTGCCCTGATCTTCCTCGCCGCCGGCTTCTGGGCGGCGCGCCGCCTCGCCGCCACCGCTGCGACACGCGCGGCTTGCTGGGCAGCCTGGGGCGTCATTGCCCCGCTGGTGGTGCTGGCCGCCCTGTGGCTGACCTTCGGCGATATCGACCGCGACCTCGGCTATGCGCTGCCGGCGCTGCTGCTGATGCTCGTCTTTGCTGCCGGCGGCGAATGGATCGCGCGCGCCGAGCCGCCGCCGCTCGCCGGCGGCCCGGCGGTGTCGTTCGCGTTGGGCGGCGCCGGCGTTGCCGGCCTGCTGATGCTGCACATGGCATTTGGCTCGGCCTGGACGACCGTGCTGATTGGCGCCGCCGCCATTCTGCCGGCGCTGGCCACGCGCTGGCGCTCTTACCCTGTGCTCGGCTGGATCGCGGTGGGTGCGGCGGTCGCCATGCTCGGCCGCGTCGCCTTCGATCCGACCATCGTCGGCGCGGCGTTTCTGTCGAGGACACCGGTCTTCAACTGGCTGCTGCCGGGCTATGGCGTGCCGGCGATCGCCTTCGGCTTCGCCGCCTGGCAGCTCGCCCGCACCACCAGCGGCCGGCCGCGCCTTGCCATGGAGGCGGCCTCGGCGCTGTTCGCGCTGCTCACCATCGCCATGCTGGTGCGCCACGCGATGCATGGCGGCGTTATCGACACCGGTGCGGTGACCCTCGCCGAGCAGGCGATCTACACGCTCATCGCGCTCGGCGCCGGCGCCATACTGGTCGCCATCGACATGCGCTCGCCGAGCTCGGTTCTGCGCTATGGCTCGATTGCCGCCGGCGTGATCTCGGCGGGCCTCATCGCCATTCAGCATTTCGTGGTGCTGAACCCGCTGCTGACGGATGAGTCGACCGGCACGATCCCGGTCTTCAACCTTCTGTTCCTCGCTTATCTGCTGCCGGCCATCGCCGCCGCCGCCGTCGCGCTGGCGCTCTATGTCCGCGACAAGCGCCCGCGATGGTATGCGGCGATGCTGGCCTTGATCGCCGCGCTGCTTGCCTTCGCCTATGCCACGCTTTCGGTGCGCCGCCTGTTCAAGGGCGAGTTCATCGCCTTGTGGAGCGGGCTTGGCCAGCTCGAGACCTACACCTATTCGGCGCTGTGGCTGGTCATCGGCGTGGCGCTGCTCACCGCCGGCGTCTGGCTGAAATCGCAGGTGCTGCGCATCGCCTCCGCGGTGCTGATCGCGGTCGCGGTGGTGAAGGTCTTCCTCTTCGACATGTCGGAGCTGGAAGGTGTGCTGCGCGCGCTCTCCTTCATCGGCCTTGGTGCGGTGCTGATCGGCATCGGGCTGTTCTACCAGCGGCTGCTGACGAGGGCGGCGCGGGATAAGCCTGAAAACTTGCAGGAACAAGTGGATAGCCGGGAATAAACCGGCCCGCGCCCGCGTTATTCACGTGCTTGGGTAATCGCAGCGGTTCGGCCGCTTCGCGCTGACTGCTTGCACCGCGTCGGGAAGGCGCGTTCTATCGGGATGGAAGGCGACCACGAAACAAGCGGTCATGGACGACAAGAAGGCAGCGATCCTGAGCGAAATACCGCGGTTGCGGCGCTATGCGCGCTCGTTGCTGCGCGACCGCGATTCCGCCGACGACCTTGTCCAGGACTGCCTGGAGCGGGCGCTTGTGCGGCTCGACAACTGGCAGACTGGAGAAAGCCCCCGGAGGTGGCTGTTTACGATCATGCATCACTTGTTCATCGACCAGATGCGCAAGGTCAACCGGCGCGGCGAGGCGGCGATGCTGCCTCTCGAAGCCGGTGAGGCCCAAGCCGCGCCCGCCGAGCAGGTCGAGACCATCGCCTCGCGCGAGATCATGGATGCCCTGCAGGCGATCAGCCCCGATCGCCGCGCGGCGTTGGTGATGGTCGCCATCGAGGGCTTTTCCTATGCCGAGGCCGCCAACATCCTTGGCGTGCCGGCCGGCACGCTGATGTCGCGCATCGCGCGTGGCCGCGAGGAACTGCGGGGATTGCTCGACGACACATCGCGCCGCCGCTCGATAAGGATCGTCGAGAAATGACCCGCCGCGATTTTTCCGAACGCGATATCCATATGGCCCTCGACGGCGAGCTGCCGGGCGAGGAGCGCATGGCTTACGATGCCTGGCTCGAGGCCAATCCCGAGATGAAGGCGAAGTCCGCGCGCTACATTGCCGACCGCGCCGCCATGCGCTCCGCCTTCGCGGGCGTGATGGACGAGCCGGTGCCGGCGAGGCTGCGGCAGGTCGTGCTTGGCGAGGCGCCTGCAAAAGCATCGGCCTGGCGCTCGCGCTGGTGGCTGTCGGCTGCCGCTGCCGTGATGCTAGCGGTCGGCGGGCTCGGCGGCTATGTCGCCGGCGTCGACAGCATCGCCCGTGGCGGCGA
Organism: Mesorhizobium sp. M2A.F.Ca.ET.037.01.1.1; assembly: GCF_003998075.1. NCBI lineage: Bacteria > Pseudomonadati > Pseudomonadota > Alphaproteobacteria > Hyphomicrobiales > Phyllobacteriaceae > Mesorhizobium > Mesorhizobium sp. M2A.F.Ca.ET.037.01.1.1. The sequence goes on from NZ_RZSA01000065.1 coordinate 7,372, forward strand.
AGGCGACGACCAGCTCGCCGAGCAGGCAATCGCCGCCCATGTTACCTACGCTGCCGAGAAGCGCCACGCCGTCGAAGTCCCGGCGAGCGACAAGGACCATCTCCAGACCTGGCTGTCGAACCGCGTCGGGCTGAAGCTGGTCGCGCCCGATCTTGCGGCCGAGGGCTTCCAGCTGGTCGGCGGCCGGCTGCTGCCGGCTGGTGAGCAAGGCAAGGCGGCAATGCTGCTCTACGAGGATGCCAAGGGCGAGCGCATCTCGCTCTACGTCACCGCCGACTCGTCGGAGACATCGAAGGGCACCTACGCGGCCGAGACGGGCGGACCGGAAGCAGTCTATTGGCTCGACAAGGGCTACGCCTGCGCGGTCGTCGGCTCGTTGCCGCCGGAGCGCCTGTCGGACGTCGCAAAGAGCGCCTATGGCCAGCTCGTGGCCGGCATATCGAGCTGAACCGGCTGCGTTTTTCGGCGGCCGGCAGTCGCTTGAAGAGCAATTCTGTTCAAACGATCGAGCCTTTGCTGCCGCCGCGGAAACTGTCACAATTCGGCCCTAATCAAGGAGCGATAGCGCTTGATGAATACTGGCGCTTCGGCCAGTATTCGCGACGCATCCACCGGGGCCGTTTCTTAAACCTAATCGAGGTTCTCCCAAGCCCGCATGCCTGCCGAGATCCGCAAGGCCCGCGCGTCAGACGTCGATGACCTCGCCGCCATCGAGAAGGCTGTTTTTCCGGGCGACAGGCTCTCGCGCCGCTCCTTCCGCCAGTTCATCGAACGCGAAACCGCCGAGATGCTGGTGGCCGAGAACGAGGGCCGGGTCGCCGGTTATGCGGTGGTGCTGTTTCGCAAGGGCAGCGGCGTCGCGCGGCTCTATTCCATCGCTGTCGGTCCCTTTTTCGGCCGGCTCGGTATCGGCCGGCTCCTGCTCGCGGCCGCAGAAGAGGCGGCCTTCGAGCACGACCGGCTGTTGCTGCGCCTCGAAGTGCGCGAGGACAATGATCGCGCCATCCGCATCTATGAGCAGGCCGGCTATCGGAAACTGGGCCGCGAGCCCGACTATTACGAGGATGGCGCGACCGCGCTGCGCTATGAAAAGACGCTGCGCGGCGACACGCCCACGGCAACCAAAGTGCCGTTCTACCAGCAGACCTGCGAGTTCACCTGCGGCCCTTGCTGCCTGATGATGGCGATGGCGAATTTCCACCGGGGCTTCGTGCCCGATCCGGTCATGGAAATCCGCCTGTGGCGCGAGGCGACCACGGTCTTCATGATGTCGGGTCCGGGCGGCTGCGAGCCTTTCGGCCTGGCCGTCGCCGGCTATGAGAGCGGGCTTGCCGCCGAGATATTCGTCTCCTTCTACGGCGCGCTGTTCCTGCAGTCGGTGAGGAGCGAGGACAAGCGCCGCGTGATGGAGCTCGCCCAGGTCGATTTCCGCCGCCGCGCCGAACTCTACGGCATCCCCGTCAACTACCGTCCGTTCAGCATCGGCGATATCCGCCAAGCTCTCGCCGACGGCAAGCTGGTGCTGGTGCTGGTCAGCGGATTCCTTATGTTCGGCAAGAAGGTGCCGCATTGGGTGCTGGCCATCGGCGACGATGGCGACCATATCCTGATCCACGACCCATGGGTCGAGGATGAAAGGCAGGAAACCATACTCGATGCCGCGAACATTCCAGTGCCCTACGACATCTTCATGAATATGGCGCAGTTCGGCCGCGACGGCCTGCGCGCCGCCATCACTCTGGGAAAACGCTGAACAATGACCTGGGTAATCCTCACGGGCAGGCAGAACGATCTCGATCAGGTGGCCACACCCCACAAGATCATCACCAACCGCGACTATCTCGCGCATCCGGCGCTGTTCCGCGGCCAGCGGCCGAAAGTGATCAACCTGTCGAACAATTACGGCTATCAGAGCCGCGGCTACTACGCTTCGCTGCTGGCCGGTTCGCGCGGCCATAGGGTGATCCCAACCGTCGAGACGATGATCGACCTGTCCGAGCGCAAGCTCTACGAGCACGCGCTGCCGGAACTCGAGCTTGCCTTGAACAAATGCCGCAAGGACCTCGGCGGGATTTTTCCGGCGAAGGTCGCGATCTTCTTCGGCATCGGCCCGTCGAAAGTCTGGGACCGTTTCGCCAAGCTGTTGTTCGACTGGTTCCGCGCGCCGGCGCTGGAGGTGCACATCAAGGACAGCGCCGAATGGGCCTCGATCCGCAAGATCGGCTTCCTGCCGCTCGCCCGCATGACCGAAGACGAGGAAGAGCTCTTCCTGCAATGCCTGGAGACCTATACCAACCGCGAATGGCGCGACACCAAGGGCCGCACGCCGGCGCGCTATACTTTTGCGACGCTGGTCGACCCGCATGAGGAATTGCCGCCGTCGGAGATTTCCTCATTGCGCTATTGGGCGCGGATCGCCGAGAAGATGGGCGTCGAAGTCGAGCCGATCACCAGGAAGGACCTCGCCAAGCTCGCAAATTACGACGCGCTGTTCATCCGCGAGACCACGTCGATCTCCAACCACACCTACCGCTTCGCGCGCCGCGCCCAGCAGGAAGGCATGCCGGTGATCGACGACCCGCTGTCGATGATCCGCTGCACCAACAAGGTCTATCTCAACGAGCTGATGACCTACAACAAGGTGCCGGTGCCGCCGACGGTGATGATCGCCGGCACCTCCGACTCCGAAGTGGCGGCGCAGACGCTTGGCTTCCCGCTGGTGCTGAAGATACCGGATTCGTCCTTCTCGCGCGGCGTCAAGAAATGCGAGAACATGGCGGAGCTCACCAAGCTCGCGACGGAGTGGCTGGAAGATTCCGATCTCCTGATCGCGCAGAAATTCATCCCGACCGAATATGACTGGCGCGTCGGCGTGCTCGGCGGCCAGCCGCTGTTTGCCGTGCATTACCTGATGGCAAAGAAGCACTGGCAGATCGTCAACCACAAGGCCAGCGGCAAGCCCGACCAGGGCGGCATCAAGACCTTTACACTGAAGCAGACGCCGCCGCATGTCGTCGAGACGGCTGTGCGGGCGGCAAAATGCATAGGCGACGGCCTCTACGGCGTCGACCTCAAGGAGACCACGGACGGGGTCTTCGTCATCGAGGTCAACGACAATCCCAATCTCGATCATGGCTGGGAGGATTCCGGCGAGAAGGACGAGCTCTGGGTGCGGCTGACGCAGTGGTTCCTGGAACGTCTGGAGCGGCCGGAGAAGTAGGGGCGGGGGAACAGGAACTGAGGAACTGAGGAATTGAAGAACTGGAGAATTGAAGAATTGGGCATCACCTCCTCGCTTCCCTCGGTTTCATCAGTACTGAATCATTCGAACTGAGGGAAAAGTATGCTGTTCTTCGTGATCGAGGATTTTCACGGTTCGGACCGCAAGGAAATCTACCGCCGTTTCCGCGACAAGGGCCGGCTGAAGCCGGATGAACTCGTGGTGCATCACAGCTGGATCGCGAGTGACATGAGCCGCTGCTTCATGCTGGTCGAAGCCGATGACGCGACGGTGCTGCAGCGCTGGGTCATCGAATGGGCGGATCTCGTGGAGTTCGAGATCGTTCCCGTAGCCAGCAGCAAGGACATGGTGGTTGCGCTGGCCGGGCATCTCTGAGCAACGATCCCGGCAGCCGTTTGCTCAATTTGCGTGGAACCGTCTAACTGCGTCTTAAGCCCGATTTGCTATCCCGCCTGTATTGTGGATTGCCTCAAGGCTCTCAGAAGATGATCAGGCTGTTTCAATCAGGTAATTGCGGCCAAATACTCTACATTTTCCTTCTTGTGTTTTTGATCGGATTTGATTTTGCCAAGGACCCGATCGAGCATTTTCTGGTCGGGGCAAAAGAAGGTGTTCAGAAGCAAATCTATGCGGCTGACGGCAACAATATAGCCCGTACTCAGAGGTCCTTTGTCGAGGAACTGAGAGTCCCGGATTATGGGATGCACGATGCTCCGAAATCCGCCGAGGAGCATGCCTCCGGCATCGTCGCCCAGGCGATCGCCATGGAGGCAAAAAGCTCCGCCATCGGGACGATTTACATCTCGATGCTTGCGGCGATGGGCTTTGCCACCCTCGTTGCGATCATTTGGATGGTGTTTGCTCGCGTGCGCGACATTGGCTGGCCTGCCGCCGTGGGGTTCGGCATTCTTGCTCCGAAGCTCGCGATCTCGGTTCTTCCCGGCAGTCTTCCGCCACTGACCTTCGACATTCTGCAATACGGTTTCATCGCCGCCATAATAGTGCTTGGGCTCGTGCCGGGTGGATTTGCCGACGGACCGCGTGCCCAGCCGGTTCGACAGGCAGCCGTAGCCGAGCCGGCGCGTCGCGCCGCAGGCCAATTCGGTCAAAGACGACGCTGAGCAGCAACGCCCAGCGCCGGCGATCCGACGGCGCGCCGGCATTCCTCGACCAGCCATTCCCGGAACGCCGCAACGGCATCGCGCCTCGCGCTGCGTTCGGGGATCGTCAGGCAATAGGGCTGGCGCAGTTCCAAGGACTGCGCGGCGGCCCGCACCAGTTTGCCATCCTCCAGCGCTTGCGCGCAATAGATGCCTTGCGCCAGCGCCACGCCCAGCCCTGAAATGGCGAGATCGAGTGCTGCACGCGAGGAGTTGGCCGAAAGGCCGCGCTGCGCCGCACGGCCGGGCTCGCTTCCCGACGCCTCGAACCAGTTGCGCCAGGATGGAAAGGACGCGCCGGTCGGTCCCCAATCGGTGTGGATCAGCGGCAGGCCAGCAAGGTTTTCGCTATTGGTTGAGGCCAGTGTCGGTGCGCAAACGGGATAGACGGCATCCCTGGCGATTTCCTCGGTCGGATGCTCCCGATAATGAGGACCGTAAGAGAGCCGGATGTCGACCAATTCATGATCGAAGGGCACCGGATCGTCGTCGCCTCTTAGCGATATATCGGCGGCGCCATGGGATGCGGCGAAGCCGGCGAGCCGCTCGGAAAGCCAGCCCATCGCCATGGAAGGCGGCACTGAGATCACGAGCCTCGGCCGGAA
>NZ_RZSA01000660.1:0-3885 GCF_003998075.1 Mesorhizobium sp. M2A.F.Ca.ET.037.01.1.1
CGCCTGTGCCGGTCATCGAACGATCCCTGGGCGAACAGCAAAGGGTGAGTGGAAAGCCTCGCCGGCGTCGCTTAAGAAGGGGTCATGTTCAGGCTCGCGCATATTTCCGATGCTCATCTGGGACCGCTGCCCGATGTAACCTATCGCGACCTCGCGTCCAAGCGCGTGCTGGGCTATGTCAACTGGCAGCGCAACCGACGCCGGCATATGCATGATGCCGTCATCGACACGATCGTCGCCGACATCAAGGCGAACGCGCCGGACCATCTCGCCGTCACCGGAGACCTCGTCAACCTGGCGCTCGACGGCGAGATCGAGATGGCCAAGCACTGGCTGGAGACGCTCGGATCGCCGCACGACGTTTCCGTGGTCCCCGGCAATCACGATGCCTATGTGCCGGGCGCTTTCGACAAGGTCTGCCGGGCCTGGGCTCCCTGGATGACGGGCGACGGCGTCAACAGTCCGGTCGACCGCAATTCCTTTCCGTATCTGCGCGTGCGCGGCAATGTCGCGCTGATCGGCGTCACCACGGCGCGCGCCACCGCACCCTTCATGGCCAACGGCTTCTTCATGGAAGGGCAGGCCGAACGGCTCGGCAAGGTCCTCGATGATACGGTCAAACAGGGACTCTTCCGGATCAACATGATCCACCACCCGCCGGTGCGCGGCGCAGTACCGCAGCACAAGCGGCTGTTCGGCATTGCCCGGTTCCACAAGGTCGTCCGCCGGCATGGCGCGGAACTCGTCCTGCACGGTCACTCGCACCTGCCGTCCTTGTTCGCCATCGGTGCACGCGGGGCCAAGGTGCCGGTGGTAGGGGTCGCCGCCGCCGGCCAGGCGCCGGGTGGCAAACATCCGGCGGCGCAGTACAACATGTTCGAAATTAGTGGTGAAAGGGGCAACTGGCGCCTGCGCCTGACCCGGCGCGGGCTGACCGGACCGGCCATGCCGCCGTCGGACCTCCAAAGCATGGACCTTGACGTGCCGGCAGACGGGCGCCAACTCGTCAGAAGCTGATCTTCATCTGCATGATGCGGTCCCAGAACAAGACCAGCGAAACCGCCAGGCCGACAAGGGCGCCGGCGGCGATCAGGCCGAGGCCGGCGAAGAAGGTCGTCCAGCCGTTGCGGCCGGTTTCGGATCGGATGGGCGGCTCCGCTTCCTGGACCACGTGACGATGCAGGCCGGGAACGGCGCTTTCCATGCCGCCCTCCATCATGTGCTGCCGCTCGACGACACGTTCGGCCACGTAGCGCGTGACAGCATCGGCGACGGCTTTCATCTCGGTCGATTCAGCCAGCACCACGCGGCCGACGCGCGTGTCCTTGAGGAAGCGGTAGGTTCGGCGGTCGCGTCCCATGGCGACGTGGCTCACCGCATCGATCCATAGCCGCGGCTGCAGGCCCGACGAGACGGCGAAGTCGAAGCTGTCCATGTCAGCCGGGACATCGGCAAAGACGGAGGCAAGCTCGGCTGCCAGCAGATCGAGCCGCATGCGGTGCGCCTCGCGCATGTCGACAACCACGTCATCGCGGTCGGCGAAGGCGTTCTTGACGTCGCGTATGGCATCCGAAAGCTTTCGCGATGGCTCGATCGGGGTGATTATGTCGCCTGCATCCTTCATGGCGGCTGTCTCGCTGTTGGTTAACAGCGAGTTAACACAATCGCCGGCAAAATGCACTGAATGATAGCGCCGGTCAGCTTGCTGCCGCCCCGTACACCGGTCGTTGTCGCCTGGCCCGCCGTCGCGTGTTGCGACGCACGATCTCGGCAATCAGGTCCGGAGCCTCCTCGACCAGCATGTGACCCGCGTCAAGGACATGGTGCAGATGGAAATGCGACGGCAAGGCCTCGGCCTGCCCGACAGGCAGGAGCGGATCCTCCGCTCCCCAAACAACCATCACCGGCATGTCGAGCGCATCGAGCTGCGCTCGAGGGATGACACCTTGCCGCTCATCCTTGGTTATCGCGGCCGCCATATCGATCAAGGTCTGCAACTGGCCGGGCTGTTCGCGCATGAGGCAAAGCGCATCCACCACGTGGTCAGGCGGCACGCTGCGCGGGGCCGACATGGCCGCAAGGCTGGCGCGGATCTGCTTCCTGCCGGAAGCCGCCGCATAGCGGCGCAGCAGGGCTGCGTTGATCTCCGGGCCGAAGCCGCCGGGCGCCAACAGCGTGAGCGAAGCCACCCGGCCAGGATCGGCTAGCGCCATCAATGTCGCGATCGCGCCGCCCATGGAATGACCGACGAGATGGACCTTGGCCAGCTGACGGGCGGCAAGATCGGCGAGGATGGCCCGCGCGGCCGGCTTGGCCCCGCCCATGCCCTCGCATTGCAGCGAATGACCATGGCCCGGCAGATCGTAGGCCAATATTCTCGCTTCGGCCGCCAGCGGTGCCATGACGTCACGCCAGATCTCACGGCAGGCTCCAAAGCCATGCAGAAAGACGATCGTCTTCGGATCAGCGCCGGCCTCGACGGCATAAGGGAGTGGAAGCATGAAAAAAGGAGCGGTGAGCAGGCAGCAATCAGAAATTGTGGCTGAATTGCTCCTGATCCAGACCTGTGGCTAGTAAAATTTTCGCGACCGAAGCGCTCCGTCAGGCGCTCGACGTGGAAGCCCGTCCTAATAGGTGTCGGATCACAGCGTGATACTTCCGCTGCTGCGATCAGGTGGCCCAAACACGGGCGTAAGGTGTGCCTATGTCCTAGTCTTGATGCGATTCCGCAATTTCAGACGGAAAACCGCTTCACATTAACTAGGTCGGATTGCCGATCCCGGCGGCACGCAAGGATTGCACTAGCCGATCGGTGAGATCCGCGGGATATTTGCGGTCGACGAACGTCGCGCGCGGGTCGGCGGCGAATTTCGGGAATTCGGCGATGAGCTCGTTGGCAAGCTCGCCCGCCAGCTTGTCGCGGCCCGAAAGCCTGGCGCCGATCAGGCGCGCGGCCAGATAATGCGACTTGGATGCCGTCGTGCGCAGCGACTCGCTGGCGATGGCGGCCTTCTTCATATCGCCCTGCATGAAGGCGCCGACGAACAGGCCATAATCCCACCAGGTCGGATGGCCGCTGAAGGCCTCGACCGCGTGGCCCAGGATCGGCGTTCCCTCATCATACTTGCCGGCGAAGATCAGCCCATAGCCATAGGCGGCGGCCATGCCGAGATCATATGGGTTGAGTTCGTAGGCCTTGCGCGTCAAGCGGATCGCTTCGTCCGCGTTGCCGAGGCGCGAGTTGAGGTAGCCGAGGGCACGATGCGCGTGCGGGTTCATAGGCCCCATCTGAACGGCGCGGTGCGCAAGCGACATGGCCTTTTCGAGCGTCGCATCTGGCGGATAGGGATAGTGGGCGGTGACGGCCTCTCCATGAAGCGCGGCCAGTTCCGCATAGACGAGCGACGATTTGGTGCCGTCGGCGGCAAGCTTCTCCAGGCAGCGATACGCAACCTCGTGCGACTGGGCGTTCATGTCGAGAAAGTAGCGGTCGTCGAGCACCAGGCACCCGATCTGGCTGGTCCTGATGTCGCTCTGGTCGATGTAGCTGTAGATCGCGCCGGAAGCGGGAATGGTCGATGTCAGAAGGCTGGCGATGTTGCTTTCAACCGCGCCGGGCGCGGTTTCGGCCGATGTCAGGTTGCGCGACAGCAGAACCCGACCGGTCGCGACGCTTTGCAGCTCGACCGTGACGTCGCCGGCGGCGGGGCCGGGAACAATATCGAAGACGAAACTGATCGGGTCGGCCGATTGATCGCGCGTTGAATCCGGAGCGCGCCCGATGAAGTCGATGGTGTCGAAACCGGCAAGACCGGCGCGCAACGACGATGCGACGCGAGCTGCCTCTGCTCCATCGGCGTTCATGGCAATGTAGATGAGCGGCAA
>NZ_RZSA01000661.1:0-3885 GCF_003998075.1 Mesorhizobium sp. M2A.F.Ca.ET.037.01.1.1
CCTCGATGGGCATCTATGTTTTCAAGACCAAGTTCCTGATGGAGCAGCTGCGCCGCGACGCCGCCGAGCCCGGCTCCAGCCGCGACTTCGGCAAGGACATCATCCCCTATATCGTCCAGCACGGTAAGGCGATCGCCCACCGCTTCGCCAAATCCTGCGTGCGCTCCTCGCATGAGTCCGAGCCCTACTGGCGAGACGTCGGAACCGTCGATGCCTATTGGGAAGCCAATATCGACCTGACTGATATCACGCCCGAGCTCGACCTTTATGACCGCGACTGGCCGATCTGGACCTATGCGGAATTGAAGCCGCCGGCAAAGTTCGTGCATGACGAGGATGGCCGCCGCGGCGAGGCGATCTCCTCGCTGGTGTCCGGCGACTGCATCGTCTCCGGCGCCTCGCTGCGCCGCAGCCTGATCTTCACCGGCGCGCGCATTAATTCGTATTCGAAGCTGGAGGAGGTGGTGATGCTGCCCGACGTGACTGTCGGCCGCAACGCGCGCCTCAAGCGCGTCGTCATCGACCATGGCGTGCAGATCCCCGAGGGGCTGGTGGTCGGCGAGGATCCGGCCCTCGACGCCAAGCGTTTTCGCGTATCGGAAAAGGGCATCTGCCTGATCACGCAGGACATGATCAACAAGTTGTCGACCCCATAGGGGTCGATCAATAAGCTGTCGACCTGCCGATCAACCCTATCGGGTTGACGGCTTGATCAACAGATTGTCACTTTGACCTGTCACGTTGAGATCGGAATGTGGAGCGCATGCAGGTTCTGTCGGTCACGCCCGAAATCTTCCCGCTGATCAAGACCGGCGGGCTTGCCGACGTGACCGGCGCCCTGCCGATCGCGCTGGCCGGGAAGGGCGTGGCGATGCGCACGCTGGTTCCCGGCTATCCTGTCGTGATGGCTGCCTTCGCAAAGAAGAAACCCGTGTACCAGTATCCGTTGCTGCAGGGCGGCAAGGCTTCGATCCATGCCGTCAAGATCGGCGACCTCGATCTCTTCGTTTTGGACGCGCCGCATCTCTTCGATCGCCAGGGCGGCCCTTACGGCACCGCATCCGGCGCCGACTGGCCGGACAATTGGCGGCGCTTCGCGGCGCTGAGCCAGGTCGGCGGCGACATTGCCGGCGGCGCGATCTCTGGTTACCAGCCGGACATCGTTCATGCCCATGACTGGCAGTCGGCGATGACGCTTGCCTATATGCGCTACGGCAAGGCCGTCGGCCTGCCGTCGCTGATCACCGTGCACAACCTCGCCTTCCAGGGGCAGTTCGGGGCTGGAATCTTCGGCGAGCTCGGCCTGCCGGCCGTGGCCATGCAGCTCGACGGCGTTGAATATTATGGTGGCGTTGGCTTCCTCAAGGCCGGTCTGCAGGCGGCCTGGGCCATCACAACGGTGAGCCCGACCTATGCGCAGGAAATCCGCTCGCCGGAGTTCGGCATGGGCCTCGACGGCCTGATCAACATGCGGGCCACCGACCTCTACGGCATCGTCAACGGCATCGATGTCGACATCTGGAACCCTCAGACGGACAAACATCTGGTCGCCAATTATTCGGCCGAAACGCTTGCCGCCCGCGCCAAGAACCGCAAGGCCGTCGAGGAGCGCTTCAGCCTGAAGGCGGATGGCAGCCCGATCGTCTGCGTCGTCAGCCGGCTGACCTGGCAGAAGGGCATGGACATACTGGCGGCGGTCGTCGACGGCATCGTCGCCGCCGGCGCGCGCCTCGCCATTCTCGGCTCGGGCGATGCCGGCCTCGAAGGCACGCTGCTTGCCGCCGCCGCGCGGCATCGCGGCCGTGTCGGCGTCGTCGTCGGTTACGACGAGGGGCTGTCGCATGTCATGCAGGGCGGCTGCGACGCCATAATCATACCCTCGCGTTTCGAGCCCTGCGGGCTGACCCAGCTCTACGGCCTGCGCTACGGCTGCGTGCCGGTCGTCGCCAGGACCGGCGGCTTGGCCGACACCATCATCGACGCCAACGAGGCGGCGTTGTCGGCTGGCGTCGCCACCGGTTTCCAGTTCGCGCCCAACAATGGCGGCGCGATGCTCCATGCGATCCAGCGGCTGGTCGAGCAGCATGCTCGCCCGGCGACCTGGGCTTCGATCCAGCGCCAGGGCATGAAGGCCGATGTCTCCTGGGACAAGAGCGCCGAAAGATACGTCGAACTCTATCGCTTGCTGCATTCGAAAAGGGCTGCCTGAGGCATGATAAAAACCGTCCCCACCAAACCCTATACCGACCAGAAGCCCGGCACGTCCGGCCTGCGCAAGAAGGTGCCGGTGTTCCAGCAGGAGCACTATGCCGAGAACTTCATCCAATCGATCTTCGACGCGCTGGACGGTTTTGAGGGCAAGACGCTGGTGATCGGCGGCGACGGCCGCTTCTACAACCGCGAGGTCATCCAGAAGGCCATCGCCATTGCCGCCGGCAACGGCTTCGGCAAGGTGATGGTCGGCCGGGGCGGCATTCTCTCGACGCCCGCCGCCTCCAACGTCATCCGCAAATACAAGACATTCGGCGGCATCATCCTGTCGGCCAGCCACAATCCCGGCGGCCCGCACGAGGATTTCGGCATCAAATACAATGCCGGCAATGGCGGCCCGGCGCCGGAGAAGGTCACCGACGCGATCTTCGCCAGGTCGAAGGAGATCAAGAGCTTCAAGATCGCCGATATCGGCGAGATCGACATCGACACGATCGGCACCGTCAAGGCGGGCGACATGACCGTCGAGATCATCGACCCGGTCAAGGACTATGCCGAGTTGATGGAGAGCCTCTTCGACTTCGAGGCGCTGAGGAAGCTCTTTAAGTCCGGCTTCCGCATGCGTTTCGATGCCATGCACGCGGTGACCGGTCCCTATGCCAAGGAGATCCTCGAACGCCGGCTCGGCGCGCCGGACGGCACCTGCCGCAACTTCAAGCCGCTGCCCGATTTCGGCGGCCATCATCCGGATCCGAACCTGGTGCATGCAAAACATCTCTATGACGAGATGATGGGACCCGACGCGCCGGATTTCGGCGCGGCCTCAGACGGCGACGGCGACCGTAACCTGATCATCGGCAAAGGCATCTTCGTCACGCCCTCGGATTCGGTCGCGATGCTCGCCGCCAATGCCAAACTGGCGCCGGGCTACAAGGACGGCCTGAAGGGCATCGCTCGCTCGATGCCGACCAGCGGCGCCGCCGACCGCGTCGCCGAAAAGCTCGGCATCGGCATCTACGAGACACCGACCGGCTGGAAGTTCTTCGGCAACCTGCTCGACGCCGGCATGGCGACGATCTGCGGCGAGGAAAGCGCCGGCACCGGCTCCAACCATGTGCGCGAGAAGGACGGCCTTTGGGCGGTGCTTCTATGGCTCAACATCCTCGCCGCGCGCGGCGAGAGCTGCAAGCAGATCGTCACCGAGCACTGGGCGACCTACGGCCGAAACTACTATTCGCGCCACGACTATGAGGAGGTCGAGAGCGACCGCGCCAACGCGCTGGTGGATGAGCTGCGCGCCAAGCTCGGTTCGCTGCCCGGAACGAGCGTGCGCGGCTTGAAGATCGCCAAGGCCGACGATTTTGCCTATCACGATCCGGTCGACGGCTCGGTGAGCAAGAACCAGGGCATCCGGATATTGTTCGAAGGCGGCTCGCGCGTCGTGCTGCGCCTCTCCGGCACCGGCACCTCTGGCGCGACGCTGCGCGTCTATATCGAGCGCTACGAACCGGACAAGGCCAGGCACGACCTCGACACGCAGGAAGCACTCGCCGACTTGATCGCCGCCGCCGACGACATCGCCGGCATCAAGAGCCACACCGGCCGCAACAAGCCGAGCGTGATTACTTGAGGGTGGCGGGGCGCGCCTTTCCTTCCCCCCTTGTGGGGGAAGGT
>NZ_RZSA01000662.1:0-3881 GCF_003998075.1 Mesorhizobium sp. M2A.F.Ca.ET.037.01.1.1
CTCGACGTCGAACCCCGTGCGCCTCTGAATGAGCAGCGGCAGGTCGTATCCGTAGCGCCACGTTACGAGCGAACCCGACGGGTCCTGCGGGTTCCCGTGATATTCGGGCTCTCCGAAAATGCGGACGCCATCTGAGGATTGGAATGCCACCTGTTCCGACTCCGTGCGTTCGGGATAGGTCGGTGCGGTGAAAATGCATATGCCGCCAAAAGTCCAAGGTCCGAAAAATCTCCGCCAGGGCTTTGAAAGGTTCAAACAGGTGCTCCATCACGTCCAGGTGCACGACCAGGTCGAAGCATCTGTCGGGGAAGGTTTGCGCCTCCAGGTTCTCGTTCCTGATATGCCCGACCATCGTCCCGAAAGGCTTGTCGGGATAGTAGCCGGAGAAGACTTTTTTCGTGATATTGTACCAAAGCCAGAGCGATAAACCTCGCTCGCCAGGCGCCGCCTCATGAACCCGAAGTTCCTTAAGCTGCTCTCGTGAGAACATTGAAAAAAGGACTGCTGCTGCAGCCCTTTCTCGCGTGACGCAATCGTTGAGCGGGCAACCGATTGCCTTTAGCCCGTCTCTGCAACCGGCATAGTCGTCAGGCGCGACGAAGGTTCGTTTCTCCGAGCAAATCGGGCACGTGGCTTGAAATCTTTGATCCATCTGAAGCCTATTCCAAGATCTCGGTGTTTATGGTCGATTCCCTGATTTGGAGAACCCGGCACTGGACATCGGCACGATCAATCAAAACAATCTCGGCGGCGTGATCAACTCGCGCAGCATCGAAGGAGTTTCACATGAGCCTTGCCGCGTCCTTCAGCGGTTGGCGACCCTTGCGAGTGCCTGTTGGTTTGCGTAGCTCGGGCCCTCGCCAAGCCGGATCAATACAATGTCGCCTTGTATTTCCAGGCTGCCAGGTGCGGGCCATACAGGCATCGTCGAGAGCCGGACAATTGTTTGATCGACTTGCTGGTCCGTCGGACCGTTCAGATTGGAGTAGCCGAGCAGTTTCATATAGTAGGTGATGCGCCAGGCATTGCCCCCGTCCCACTCGAAGAACGAGTACCCGACGGTTGAACTGGGGGGCCTTGGATAGTTGGTGGTAAACGGCAGCCCGCCGAACACGCTCAGAGCGTAGGAGCGCTTGGCGTCAAAGCCGGGCATGGACGTCAGCCTCCCGTAGATAGCCGCGGCCAGGAGTGTGTCGTGCTTGTCGACAAGATAGCTGGACGCCTGGCGATAGTTTTGGATCACCTGGATCTGGAAGATCACCACGCCAAGCAGGATTGCCGACACGATGCCGATCCTCGCATTGCTGCTTGTCACCCCAAGGTAGACGAAGAGCCAGACCGCTATCGGCAGACCTACGAGACTTCTGACGGGCATGGTGCCTGCCGCCAGAACGTGGACGCCGAAAGGAATGAACAGGCAGACCAAAGCGGCTGCCAGCAGCAGCAACCTTGAGCGTGACGACTCCTTGAAAAGCGTCCAGCCGCCGAGGGCCATCAGCAGCGGAACTGCCCACAAAATAACACCGTAAGTGCCGCGGTCCAGGCCAAGCGCCCCTCCGAGCGCTTCCAGCACCCGGCCCGTCACCACGACCGGATGCTGAAACAAGAAGCCCGGCTGGAAAAGCGACTCGAAATACTCACTTCTTTTGGAGGTGAACGATTTGAAGATTGCATTGCCGACGGCGTAGAAAATCGCCGAGCCCGCTACCAGAACGCCGGCGCGGGTCAGGTCTTTCGGCAGCGAACTTTCAATGCCGGCCCGTGCCCGCAGAACGCAGACAACAATGCCGAAAACCAGGATTGCCGGTGCGAAACTCTGATAGATCGAGATCGCAAAACCGCCGGCAACGATCGCAACGAAGAAGCGCGAACCATCTGCCGGGATATCTTTCTTGTTGATCAGCCAAATCGCAAGAGCACTGGCAGCCAGGCCGATCCCGACCGCGGCGATGTTGGAGTAGAACTCTACGATGAAGAACCAGGTCGGGAAGGCACAGAAGATCGTGAAACAAGCATATTCGGCGATGGAAAGCCTATGCTTGTCGATGATGTCCATAACGAGCAGGTAAGCGGCAACGCATCCGGCGCCGAAGATGGCCGGCGCCAGCAATGGCATTACAGGATTTGGGATAAGGAACCTCTCGATCAGGTAGGCCCCCCAACGCCCCTGGGCAATCCAGATCGAAGAATCGGTTCTGAAGGCGGCTACCTCTTCGTCGATGGACAGCGAAAAGGAGGCCAACTCGGAAAAGTACATTGCGACAAAGATCGCAAAGAGATTGATGGCCGCCCGGATCGAAGAGGGGCGTATCAGCATCATCGGCGCAGTATCCATCGAGAAACCAGAAAGTTGAGCATCGTCGTTGCGGCCAGCGTTGCAAAGAATGCCGCTGCATGGCTTTGCAACACCCGCTCGAGAAAATGAAGGATCGCCAACCCCGCTGCAAACACCACCGCGACCGACCCGCCGACCGCCAGCCGATCCGCGAAGCCGGCGCGCCCGCCTGGAAAAACCCGATCCGGATAGAACACCATCACGAATACGAGGCCTGCCAGCCAGGCAATTGTGTAGGAGATTGCTGACGGGAGCACAGTCAAGCCGGCAAAGTAGACGGCGCTCGTCAGCGCGGTGTTCAATCCGCCGGCCACAAGAAAGCGGATTGCGTCTGAGCCTATCCGGTCAATGGCCATCCGGTCTGACCGTGGCGAGGAAATCCGAATAATCCCTGATGTAGTCGCTTGCATCATAGGGATGCGAAGCCATGACGAGCAGCGCGGTATCCGGCTGGAATTTGTACTGAATGCCCCACACTCCGGGAGGCAGGTAAAGACCGATTGAGGGATCTGCCAGCGACACTTCCTTTCTGTCGTGCCCGTCATCGACGACCACCGACAGGCGTCCATGGGCGGCGATCAGGAATTGATGGCACTGGCGGTGCGCATGCTCACCTCGGACTTTGTCCGAAGGTACGCCGTAGACAAGAAACGACCGCAAGGGCTTGAAGGGCAGGTTCTGTCCGAACTCAAGCGGGGCCAGTTCGCCGCGCAGATCACTAAAGTGCGGCAACCGCCACAGCTCACATCCGCCAACGCCAAGCGCCATCCTGTCACCGGCAGCGCCGGGGGTCGCCTGCGTCATCACGGGCTCGACCTGCGGACCGGTCTGATAGCCGACGATGACGGCCGGATTTCCCACCACCACGGCGTTGGCCGGCACGTTCTTGGTCACCACAGCGCCGGCGCCGATCATCGCCTGGCGACCGATCGTTATCCCGGGCAGGATGGTTGCGTTGGCGCCGATCGACGCGCCGTCCTCGACGATCGTCTGGAGAAACGATTCCGGATAGTGTTTCGAACGCGGGAAACGGTCGTTGGTAAAGGCGGCATTCGGACCGACGAACACGCGATTGCCCAGCCGGACGCCGTCCCACAGCTGAACGCCGCTTTTGATCGTGACGTCATCGCCGACCGTCACATCATTTTCGATGAAGACATGATCGCAGATATTGCAGTTCGCGCCGATCACCGCCCCTGGGAGGACATGGGCAAACGCCCATACGCGTGTGCCATTGCCGACGCTCGTGCTTTCGCAGATGCCGTGCTGGTGAACAAAGAAAGTCTTGTCGTTCATGCGGACGTTCCGTCGACAATGCGGCTTATTATCCGCAATGGGCGCGATTTGGTGTTTTCAACGGCTCGCCAGAGATAACACCCAAGGATGCCTTGCACCGCGAGAATCGCTGACCCAAATCCCACGATAAGCAGCACCAGTGTCGTGTATCCGGCAGAGTCGATCCTGCCCAGCAAGCGGGCGATTACGGTCACTGCGGCAAACACAAGGCTGAGGATGCAGCCCGCGATCCCCACCCACAGTGTAAGCA
>NZ_RZSA01000663.1:0-3878 GCF_003998075.1 Mesorhizobium sp. M2A.F.Ca.ET.037.01.1.1
TCACATAGGCGTTTGTGCCCGGCTGAGCGCCGTTCACCGCGACCGGGATTGACAGCTGCTGGCGCGGCAGGGTCTTTTCCGGCGGCGTCAGCGAAACTGCGAGCTTCTTCGAACCCGGGTCGACCGACAGCCACTGGATGCCGATGGCGCGGGCCGGCATGCGCGATTCCTGCGCGTCGCCGGGCCGGAACAAGGTCGCCGTGACATAGGCACCGGCGCCCCAGTTTTCGCCGACCGGAATGTCGACAGTGCTGCCGCCGGCCGGCACCGAAGCGGTGACGGTCTTCAACAGCTTCTCGGCGCCGATCGTGACCAGAAGTTCGCCGGCAAAATGCGGCGAGATCTTCAGCTTGGCGACTTCGCCGGTGGCGTAGCTGTCCTTGTCGAGGGCGATCTCCAGCCCATCGGGTGTCTCGGTGGTGGTCGAGGCGACGTACCAGCCGGCGTCGAATTCATAGCTGGTCGCCGGACCATCCGGGTCAGCCGTCTCGACCTCGAGACGGTAGCGGCCCCAGTCGACGGGCAGCGACACGGTCGCCTCGCCATCGGCCTTCAGATCGACCGAGCCATTGGCGACGGCCTTGGTGAGGTTCACTGCCTCGTAGTTCCAGGAATTGTTGGAACGGTACCACTGATAGTTCCGCTCGACCTTGACCAGCGACCACTGGGCGCCTTTCAGGTCCTCGCGCTTGCCGTTCGGATCGACGGCGATGATGCTGAATTTGGCCGTTCCGCCTTGCGGCACTTCATCGCCTTCGAAATCCGGGCGAATGCCGATGACATCGCGCTGCGGCCGAACGCCGATGTCGAGCGAGCGCTCGACGGCGCGGCCGCCGGCTTCGCGCATGCGCACCGTGACCTTGGCGTTGACCAGCTTGGTGGTCGACGGCAACTGGTCGATGGTGATCGGGAAGGTCGCCTTGCCGTCGTCGCCGACGATCGGAAGATTGGCGAGGGGCGTCACGGTCGGCTCGCTCGACTGCTCGTCGGCGAGGCCGAAGGTGAAGTCCTTGAAGCTGTCCCAGTTGCTCGTGGTCGACAGCGTCATCTCGCCTTCCAGCGCCAGGCCCGCGGCCGGCGCGCCATAGAGGAAGCGGCCGTCGACGGTGGCATTGGCGGTCTCGCCCTGGGCGATCTCCTTCTTGTCGGCCGTCAGGTCGAATTCGATGCGATCCGGCACGAAGTCCTCGACCAGGAACATCTGGCTGGCGACCGGCGACTGCTTGGGATCGGTGTAGATCGACACCGTCCAGGTGCCGCGCATGGCGTTGGCCTCGAGCGGCAGGTCGACGGCATGGCCGCCGGCGGACTCGCCATTGCTGACGATGCGCCGGTTCTCGACGCCGTCGGGACGGGTGAAGATGAAGGTCAGCGGCAGGTTCTCGACCGCTTTTGCCGCGCCGTCGCGGGCAAGCGCCGCGACGTGAACATCCTCGCCTGCGCGGTAGATGCCGCGCTCCGTCCAGGCATAGACGTCGAGCGCGCCGGGCGAGGCGCGCCCTTCGACGCCGCGATCCGACAGGTCGAATCCGGCTTTGCCCATGTCGAGGAAGACGAAGTCGTTGTCGCCCTGCTTGGCCATCAGCACGGCCGGCACCATGCCGTTTTCGCCGCGGGTGAGGCCTGGATTGAAGACGGCGTGGCCTTCGGCGTCGGTGGTCGCCGTGCCGAGGATCTCGTTGTTCCTGGCAAGCAGCGTCAGTTCGGCGCCGGAAATCGGCTTGGCCGAGCCCAGCGAACGGGCAAAGACGTTGAGACCGTCCTGGCCGGTATAGGTGGAAAGGCCGATGTCGGAGACCACGAACCACTGCGTGGCGCGCGAGCCGTAATCGTCGCTCTTGTCGTCGACCGGCTGCGCGGTCAGCACATAGACGCCGGGCTTGCGCTGCGGGATCGCCTCGTCAACCGGGAAAGAGGTGGTCACCTCCTTGTTGAGATCGTTGGCGATGTCGAGCGTGCCCGACCAGACGGGCTCGCCCATCTGGTCGGAAATGGTGGAAATATCGTAGCCGTCGAGCTGATGCAGGAACTGATAGCCGGACAGAAGTTGCGCCAGCGAACGATCACCGATGCGGTAGAGCGTCATCTTGGCGGCGTTCATGTTGACCGTCACGACTGGAATGCCGCGACGGGCGCCGGCCGGCAGCACGAAGCTGTCGCCGGTGAAGCGGGCGGACGGAGCGCGGTCCTGGACATAGATCGACAGCACGACGGGCGCGGCGATCGTTTCACCGATCGCCGCCGGCAAGCCGGCGCGGAAGGTCACGTCATAATGCTGGCCGTGTTCCAGGCCCTCGACGCAAATCTGCTTGTCCTTGGCCTCGACGGCCTTGGGCGCGGCGTTGTCGACGGTCACGAACTGCGCATAGTCGACGCCGGTCTTGACCAGGTCCTCGGAAAACTGGGCGCAGATGCGCGGCGAGGAAGAATCGGCGTCGACGGTGTGCTCGACGACGCGGAAACCCTTGCGCGCCTTGAGGTCGGCATAGTCGGCCTGGACGGCCGGCGAGCTCACCAGCGCAAGGCTCGCCTCATAGGCCTGCAGCGACGGCCGGTAGAGATCGCGCTTGTCGAGACCGGCGCCAAGCAGCGCCAGCGCCTCGGCGCGGGTCTTTGCCGTGCGCACCAGCTTGTAGGCGTTGAAGGCCGCCGACGTGGCGTTCATCGGGAAAGTCGCGGGTTCGTTGGTGTTCGACGCCGGCTCCACGGCCAGTATCTCGCGCGCCAGCGCCAGCCAGAGCGCGCCGTCATCGGGCAGAACGGAGATCGCGGCCTGGTATTTCTGCATGGCAAGGCGATGATCGCCGGTTAGCGAGGCCTGCTCGGCGGCGGCCTGCAGGGCAGCAAGGCCCTCGGTCGGCTTGTCATAGGCCGGATCGGTCAGCTTGTTGCGGAACTGCTGGGCCTGGTCGGCCATCCAGTTCGGGAAAAAGGCCAGAGCCGGCGGAGCGCCGATATCTGGGTCGCCATCGACATTCGCGACCTTGCCGGCAACGGCGCCGGTGAAGGATTTCAACTGGTTATAGTCGGATTTGAGAAAGCACCACTTTGCCTTGGTGTTGTAGGTGAAGGCGCGGCAGGCGGTATCGCCAAGGCACGTGGTCTTGCATTGGTCGAGGCTGACATTCTGCTCCGACCTGAGGTCGAAACCGAAATAGTCGGAATTGTCGGTCGTCACGATTCGCCGGGCTTCGGCCGCAAGGGCCGCCCCGCCCAGGGCGAAAAAGACGAGAAGAAGGAAAGAGAAACCACGAGCCGCGCGCATTGCCATACCACCCTCCAGACATCGCCAGCGTCCGGGCATGATCAAGCTTCGTGCAGGCTTGTCAACGCCGGAGCGCCGCGGGTTTTTCACCTGCGAACGGTTTCCATGCCGGCCAAAGGCCGGTATTTCGACAGAACCTCTGTGAGACGGATCACACTTTCTTGCGGAATCGCAAAAGGTGTGAATTCCAAGCCCGGTCTATTTCAGACAATTGGATTGTGGCCCCTTTACGAACGTTTCGGAACTTCATTCCAATTTTAGTTTTGTCGACTAGGTTGTCTTAATGCCGGCGCATGAAACGCAGATGTCAGGAGGGGTCGCGCCAGGGCGCGGGCTTCCGCGCGCCCTGCTTTTCGCGCTGTTTTGCGCTGCAATTCTGGCGGGCGAGGCGCGTCCGGCGGCGGCTTTCGAGATTTTCGGCATCAAGCTCTGGGGCTCGTCCAAGGACGAGGATGCCGACATCGTCGATCCGCTTCGCTATTCCGTGACGCTCAATGCGCCTGATGCCGACAAGGATCTGGTGAAAAGGCTCGAAAACGCCTCGGCGCTGAAGAATGACGAGGACCATCCGGTGTCGGGATCGCTCGGCCTGATGGCCAAGGCGCGCGGCGAC
>NZ_RZSA01000664.1:0-3874 GCF_003998075.1 Mesorhizobium sp. M2A.F.Ca.ET.037.01.1.1
ATGCCCATCGAGGCGAGCGCGAATTCCGGCTTGTCCGGAATGCCCGGCGGATCGGCAGGCTTTTCGACGAAGGCGATGATGTTGTCCTTGGCATCGACATGCATGACGCCGAAGCCGGTCGCCTCCAGGCGCGGCACTTCCAGGCAGCCGACGGTGACGTCGGCCCCGGCATCGACATGCTGGCGCAGCATAAGTTCGTAGTCCATCTTGTAGATGTGGTCGCCGGCGAGGATGACCATGTATTCCGGCCCATAGGCCTCGATGATGTCGATGTTCTGGTAGACGGCGTCGGCAGTGCCTTCATACCATTGCGTTTCCGAAACGCGCTGCGACGCCGGCAGGATGTCGAAGCTCTCGTTTCGCTCTGGACGCAGGAAGTTCCAGCCGCGCTGCAGGTGGCGGATCAGCGAATGCGCCTTGTACTGGGTGGCGACGCCGAGGCGGCGGATGCCTGAGTTCAGCGCATTGGAGAGGGCGAAATCGATGATGCGCGTCTTGCCGCCGAAATAGACGGCGGGTTTGGCGCGCCGATCGGTCAGTTCCTTGAGGCGGCTGCCGCGGCCGCCGGCCAGCACATAGGCCATGGCGTCGCGCGCCAGCGGCTGGGTTCTTTTGATCTCTGCCATTTTGTTACCCTCCCAAACAAGCTGCCCGGACCGTTGCAAGGGCAGGATGAGACATCATCTGCTTCAGTCCGTGACGAATTCCAGCATGATCGTCGACAGCGGCGGCAGCAGCATCGTCGCCGATACGCCGCCCCCTTCCCCGCTCGCCTCGATCATGCCGCCATTGCCCATGCCGGAGCCGCCATAGTCGGCGGCATCCGTATTGATGATTTCGCGCCACTTTCCCGCCTTCGGCAGCGGCACGCGATAGTTCTCGCGCGGCACCGGCGTGAAATTGGAGATGACGGCGACCGGGTTGCCGTCCGGCGCGTTGCGCAGCCAGGCGAAGACCGAATTGTCGCGGTCGTCGACGATCAGCCAGGAAAAGCCCTCCGGCTCGCAGTCGCGCGCATGCAGGGCCGGGCGCGAACGGTAGAGGTAGTTCAGGTCGCGCACGGTCTGCCAGACGCCGCGATGCGGCGCGAATTCGAGCAGGTTCCAGTCGAGCGCGCGCGCCTCGCTCCACTCGCGGCGCTGGGCGAATTCCTGGCCCATGAACAGGAGCTTCTTGCCGGGATAGCCCCACATGAAGGCGTAATAGGCGCGCAGCGTCGCAAACTTCTGCCAGTCGTCGCCGGCCATCTTGTGGAGCAGCGTGCCTTTGCCGTGCACGACCTCGTCATGCGAGAGCGGCAGCACGAAGTTTTCCGAGAACGCGTAGACCAGGCCGAAGGTGATGTCGTTGTGGTGATGCTTGCGGAAGATCGGCTCCTTGGAAAGGTACTCCAGCGTGTCATGCATGAAGCCCATATTCCACTTGAAGCCGAAGCCGAGCCCGCCCTCATGCACGGGACGCGACACTTTCGGCCATGAGGTCGATTCCTCGGCGATCGTCATCACGCCGGGGTGGTGGCCGTAGAGCTCCTTGTTCATCTTCTGCAGGAAGCTGACGGCATGCAGGTTCTCGCGCCCGCCCTTCTCATTGGGGATCCATTCGCCCGCCTTGCGCGAATAATCGAGGTAGAGCATCGAGGCGACCGCATCGACGCGCAATCCGTCGACATGGTATTTCTCGGCCCAGAACAGCGCGTTGTTGACGAGGAACGACACCACCTCGCGGCGGCCGAAATTGTAGATCGCGGTGTTCCAATCCGGGTGAAAACCCTGTCGCGGATCGGCATGCTCGTAGAGCGCGGTGCCGTCGAATTGCGCCAGCCCGTGCTCGTCGACCGGGAAATGCGCCGGCACCCAGTCAAGAATGACGCCGATGCCGGCGCGATGCGCGCCGTCGACGAAGCGGGCGAAGCCGTCGGGGTCGCCGAAACGGGCCGTCGGCGCGTAAAGGCCGGTGGTCTGGTAACCCCAGGACGGATCGTAAGGATGCTCCGAGATCGGCAGGAACTCGATATGGGTGAAGCCGGTGTCGACCACGTAAGGGATCAGCCGCGCGGCGAGCTCGTCCCAGGAGAGGAACGTTCCGTCGTCGCGGCGCTGCCAGGAGCCGGCATGGACCTCGTAGATCGAGATCGCCTCGCGCCGGGGATCGGCCTTGCGCCAGTAGCCGCGATGCGCCTCGTCGCCCCACTGATGCGCCATCGGCGGCGCCGTCACCGAGGCGGTCGCCGGGCGCAGTTCCGATTCGAAGGCGAACGGGTCGGCCTTGAGCGGCAGGCGCACGCCGTCCGGTCCGATGATCTCGAACTTGTAGGGCTGGCCCGCGGCGAGATCGGGGATGAACAATTCCCAGATGCCGGTGTCCTTGCGGTCGCGCATGGTGTGGCGGCGCCCGTCCCAGTCGTTGAAGGCGCCGACCACGGAGACGCGCCTGGCATTGGGCGCCCAGACCGCGAAATGCACGCCGGTGGCGCCCTCATGATCGATGATGTGGGCGCCGAGCTTATCAAAGAGCCTAAGATGCGAGCCTTCGGCCATGTAATAGTCGTCCATCGGTCCCAGAACCGGGCCGAAGGAATAGGGATCGGTCAACCACCAGTCGCCGCCGGCATTCCTGGCGTGATAGCGCAGCGGCTGGCGCTTGCGGATCGAGACCTTGCCCTCGAAGAAGCCGGCATCGTCGCGGCGCGAGAGCTCGCCGGCCTCCTTGCCGGTCAGCGTATAGGCGGTGACGAATTCGGCGTTGGGCACGAAGCAGCGGGCGACGAAGCCCTTGCCGGCCTCCTGCACGCCCAGAACCGCGAAAGGATCGCCATGCGTCCCGGCGACAATCGCCGCGACATCGCCGGCAGGCGCCAGTCCGTCCGGCCCGCTTGTCGCAGCGGTCGCGCGCGGCTTCCTCATCAAGCGGTCGCCCTCCCCGGGCATCTTGTTCTGGCGCATGCCTTGGTGCGGCACGCGCCGTTCTTTGTCTTGGCGCATGTCGCGATCCCAAAACCGCTACGCACTTTTGGGCGGCATGCACTAACTTAGTCTTGATACATGCCGTGATTTGGGCGGCATGCACCGGGCCACATTCCTGGTGGCTCATGCAATCATATCAGACGGGCACGTTCCAGATGTCTTTCGCATATTGGCGGATCGTGCGGTCGGACGAGAACCAGCCGACGCGGGCGACGTTGCGGATTGCGCGCGCGTGCCAGTCGGGGCTGTTGCGCCAGACGGCGTCGACCTCGCGCTGGCAGGCGGCGTAGGAATCGAAGTCGGCCGCCACCATGAACCAGTCGCTCTGGTAGAGGCCGTTCATCAGGTCGCGATAGCGGCCGGGATCGTCGGGCGAGAAGACGCCGGAGGAAATGGCGGACACCGCCTGCGACAGCTCGGGCGAGGCCTCGATCACTTCGCGCGGGTTGTAGCCATTGTTGCGCCGCTCGGCGACTTCGGCGGTGGTGAGGCCGAAGATGAAGATGTTGTCGTCGCCGACATGTTCCTTGATCTCGACATTGGCTCCGTCGAGCGTGCCGATGGTCAGCGCGCCGTTGAGCGCGAACTTCATGTTGCCGGTTCCCGATGCCTCCATGCCGGCGGTCGAGATCTGCTCGGAGAGGTCGGCGGCCGGCATCATCACCTCGGCCAGGCTGACATTGTAGTTCGGCACGAAGACAACTTTCAGCAGGCCGCGCACCGACGGATCGCCGTTGATGACCTTCGCGACGTCGTTGGCCAGTTTGATGATCAGCTTGGCGTTGTGGTAGCTCGGCGCCGCCTTGCCGCCGAAGAACTTCACGCGCGGCATCCAGTCCCGCTCGGGATGCGAGCGGATCTGGTCGTAGAGCGCGATCGCCTCCAGGATGTTGAGCAGCTGGCGCTTGTAT